>WRCW01000023.1 GCA_009783755.1 Spirochaetaceae bacterium | reverse complement strand
TTTAGGACTGCCTGAATCTGAACTTCCCAACGCATGGGATGTCTTAAAAAAAGGGTGGTACTATATTTTTGTAATTATCCTCATTATGATTTCTCTTTTGTCAGGTTATTCCATACCAAAGACAGCTTTCTTTGCTTGTATATTTCTTGTTATCTGCAGTATGTTTCGTAAAGAAACCAGATTTACGCCAAAAAAATTAATTGAAACCTTTAAAGATGCTGCTAAAAGTTCACTGACTGTAGGCGCCACAGCAGGAACAATGGGAATCATAATGGCAGGCATATCTCTCACAGGACTCGGTGTAAAAATCTCAGCAGTTATTTTAAATGCTTCTCAGGGTAATCTTTTCCTTACGATGATACTCGTTACAATTGTTGCAGTTATCGTTGGTCTGGGATTAACCATAACCGCTTCATATATCATACTGGCCATTCTGGCAGCCCCGGCCCTTGTATCTGTTGGGATACCACCAGTTGTGGCTCACTTTGTCATTCTCTGGCTTTCGCTGACCTCTAACCTAACTCCTCCGGTATGTGTTGCAGCCATTACAGCCGCAGGTATCGCCAAAAGCAGACCCATGATAACCGGCCTACACAGCTGTGTTTTGGGTTTCTTCATATATGCTCTACCTTTTGCAATGATATATACTCCCCAGATTTTGGTTTGGGGAAGTCCGCCGGGAGCTGTAGCAGAAATAGCAATCAGATATATATTTATAGCTATAGTTTCAGCAGCAGCAGTCCAGGGCTGGTTTTTTAAGAATCTGCGAACTCCTATCCGCCTGCTGTTGTTTGCTGCCACTGTACTGTTCATCATGCCAGAAAACCTGAGCACCATAATTGCTTTTGCTATTTCGATCCCCATTGGAGTGTATTACTTCATGAAATCAAGGAAAGAAAAGGACCTGACGCTAACATGAAAAATTATTTGTCATCTTATACTATAACTTTGTATTATAAAGGAGATTGAAATGTACGTTCGCAGCTTAAAAGATACCCCCATAGTTCCAGGTCCCTATCAGGGAATTGAGCACCGTAATTTAGCCAATGCTGAATCAGGCTTTCCTGAGTTTGAGGTCATTTATTCAACCACCGAAAAAGGGAGAATCGGCTCCAGTCATTCTCATCCGCATTCAGCGCATGTGCTGCTCGTACTTGAAGGGTCTCTTAAAATAAATACTACCGGAAATAAATCCTTTGATGTCCCGGCCGGATCAGTAATTTGTCTCAGACCCGGTGAGGAGCATGAAGTTGTAAATACTTATGATGGGACAACCCATTATCTGGTGGTATACACACCGCCCCGGTAAGATTTTTGATGAGACTATGCATATTCTGGAGTAATTTGATCAATTCTGAGGATTGTTAATTTTTGCAGGAATCTTATCAGGCTTTTTGTTCAGATGAAAGTACTACCAGATTTATTCCATATCTTGATATTTTTTTATTGCCCGGAAGAGGACTTGAACCTCCATGCCGCAACCGGCACTAGAACCTGAATCTAGCGTGTCTGCCAATTTCACCATCCGGGCAGGATCAATGTGATTATTTTGAAATATAAACAAGCACTACAAATGTGTCAAGGACTTTCATATTATTACTCAAGGAGTACTTTTCCAGATTTAGTTGAGATAACTTTCACTCCATTGCGGAATATTCGGGGTATATTGCCAAATATAGAATAAATTGCTAGCTTTTAAATTAAAGGGGCATATCTTGGGTTTGAAAATACTTTATATTGGCGAAATAACAGGTAAGGGAGGTGTTTTCTGTATAAAAAAACTTCTTCCTGATCTAAAAAAAGAACTTGCTGTTGATTTTACAATAGCAGGATGCGAGGGAACAACAGGAGGTTTTGGAATAGGAAAAACCCATGCAGTATATCTTAAAAAACTGGGAATAGATGTTCTTATTGCAGGGGAAAAAGTGTTTTTTAAAAAAGATATGGTTGATTACATCCCTAAAGCGCCTTTTATACTTAGGCCTGCTAATTACCCGCCCAATGTTCCGGGAAGAGGGTATAGAATATATGAGGTAGGGGAACATAAAATTGGAGTATTAACGTTACTTGGTAACTCGGGGTTTAGCCGGATATATCTGAATAATCCATTTTTTTATATTCATGACTTTGCAGATAAAATCAGGAAAGAGACAAATATTATTATTTTTGATTTCCATGCAGCTACAACTGCTGAAAAAAAAGCAATGATCTATCATGCGGAAGGAAAAGTTTCTGCAGTAATAGGGAGCCACACAAAAGTTATGACAGCAGATGAAAAAATATTGCCCAAAGGGACTGCTGCAATAACAGATGCAGGAAGAACAGGAAGCCAAACCTCGGTTAATGGACTTGAGCCCCAGATTGAAATAAAAAAATTCCTTTCTCAAATTTCTGAACGCTCTCGCGATTGCCTGGATAATCTTGAACTGCAGGGAGTGCTTATTGATGTTGATCCGGGAACAGGAAAAGCAATAAATATAGAAAGAATAAAAAAATCATGTGTAGCGGAGAAGGAAGAATGTATGACCGAGGAACTGTAACAGCAGTAGATAAAATTGTAATAACTGTAGCATGTGGTAACGCGGACCATTGTAAAACCTGTGCCGCATCAAAGTTTTTTTGTAAACCCAGTGAAAAAGGAAGAGAATTTAAAGCATTAAACACCGATAATCTTGATCTTAGAGAAGGCGATAACGTAGAAATATTTATATCTCCATCTAAAACTATTGGATATAGTTTTTCTATTTTGATTTTCCCTTTATTGTTGTTTCTTGCAGGATATTATATTACAGCAAATCTTACAAATACATCGTCTGACGGGATTAAAATTCTGGGTGGATTTATGGGACTTGTTCTTGGTTTTGCAATGGCTTTTTTATATAGCGCCTTTACCAGGAAGCAGCAATATCCTGTGATAACGAAAAAAATTGATTTTGATACAGAATGAAATATTTCAATTCGTCTAACTTGTTTATCTTAAATCAAAATGCTTTTTCAAACTGTCCTGTTTTTAGAAGAATAAGTGTACATGCTTCTGTATATGGTATTGATGCTTTTGCCAGAGCTTCTTTAAGTTCTTCAGATTCTGTTCCTGGATTTAAAATAACCCGTTGCGGTTTTAATTTAACAATATCAGGAATTAAAGAAACTACTTTCTCAGGACCAACATAAAGCGTAAGAGTATAAACATCTTCGCTAATATCCTTTAAGTTGCTTTTAACTTCAACTCCATCAATATCTTTTAATTGCGGATGCACAGGAATGGTTTTATAACCATGTTCTGTAAGCATTTTCAAAGCTTTGTAGGAATATCTCTCGGGATTATTGCTTGCACCCAGGACAACAACAGTTTTTTCCTGCATTGATTTAGTTCCCACCAATATTTTTTGCAATAAAGCTGACTATCTTATCTTTTGGAATAGCGCCTGAAAAGCTGTCTGTTTTTTCACCGCTTTTAAAAAATAATATAGTAGGAATACTCATTATGTTATATTGGGCAGCAAGATTACTTTCATCATCAACATTAACTTTATAAAAATTAAGTTTTCCACTAAAATCATCTGAAATAGAATCAAAAATTGGACCTAATATTTTACATGGTCCGCACCATGCAGCAAAAAAATCAACAATTGCAGTCTCTTTTCCATCAATGATTTTTGCTTTAAATGTATTTTCATCTAAAAGTTCAACAGCCATTATCCTTAAGCCCTCCATAAATATGTAGTATATAACTTAATACTTAAAAAAAGAATAGTCAAATTTTTAACTTTTCTTTGCTGTTGTTTTAGCAGGATTGGGTTTGCACCCTTGTTGTCTGCATTTTCGGATGGCATTTCCTTTATTGATTCACTGGTTTTTTTTATGATAGACTATAGTATGTTTGATACAAGTTTTATAATGCGGCTGTTTCAAAAAGAGTTTATTCTTAAACTGCTGCTGCTTGCGTTGCTATACTCCCTGATCCCTCTTGCAGAAATATTTCTTATACTCCATGCCGGCGGAATTTTTGGAAATTATCTGGTTATTGCAGCAACTGCAGCAACTGCTCTTTTGGGAATGTTAATAGCATTTAGTGAAATTGGAACTTTGATCAAACAAGTAAAAAGAAAGTTAAAAAACGGAGAATATCCGGGAAAAGAATTTATTGGCCTTGCAGGAGTTTTTACTGGGGCTCTTCTTATGATTTCACCGGGCTTTATAACAGATGCAATAGGCCTTTTCCTTTTTATACCGGTAATAAGAAATAGTGTGGGAAAATTCATTACATCCAAAATGGAAAATCAGCTTAAAGATATTTATGAATACCTTAAACTTTATGATGCTAACTGATTTTTAATGCTTTCTTATTTTATAATAAAGCATCAGAATAAAATATAAAAAATAAATAAAAAGATTAAATATCCGCAAAGGGTTCTTGATAAGTTTTCCTATCTTTTCTACAAATATACCGCCAGTTGTCCTTGCTGGTTTGGATTTTTTACCTACAAAAATATCAAAAGCATTATCAACCCATAAGGATATACCAGGATTAAAAAATGATTTGTGTCTTGTGATCCAATATCTTTTTCCACGAAGACCAGTACCTGCAAGAAGAAGAGTCGGAGAAGATTTTTTTATTGCAGTAATAATATTATTCTCCATCTCTTTTGGAAAAAATCCTGTGCATCTTCCCACAATATTTAATCCTGGGAATGAAGATTTTATATTGGACTCTGTTATCTGTAAGACATTACGTTTTTCACCAAGCAAATAAACCGATTTTCCATTATTTTCAATTGCACCAAGCAGTTTTATAATAAATTCAAAAGTGTATATTTTTTGAGGGATGTAAGCTCTTTTTAGAAATTTTGCACCAAAACAGATACGTGAAGAAGTTGGAAGGATGAGGCTTGCTGTTTCAATACTTGTCCTAAGTTCACTTTTAAATTTTGCCATTACTAAATCACGAAGAGAAAGAAATATTATATGATGTTTCTTTTCATCAGCAAGAAGCTCTTTTACTCTTGCTTCAAGATCTTCATATGTAAGAGCATCAACAGGAATACCAATTACATCGATTTTTTTTCTATTCTGATTTAACAGAGTGCCCATTTTTCTTTCTCCAAAAGGATTGTTTTTATGGCAGCAATTCCATATATTGCTGCAGTTTCTGCTCTTAAAATATTTTTTCCAAGATATGCAGGTAAGAATCCATTTTCCATCATTAACCTTACTTCCTTATCGGAAAAGCCTCCCTCGGGGCCTACTATAATATTTACCTTTTCTGCAACTTGAAAAAGATACTGATGAAGCGATTTTTTTTCAATAGTGTTTTGATGAAAAAATATTGAAGTTTCTGTTTTTTTGCAAAACTGATCAAGCTGCTTAAACGCTATATGCTGTTTAACATTGGTTAAAACAGAACTTCCAGATTGTTGTAAAGCCTCTTTGCAAATTTTTTCCCATCTTTCTGTTTTTTCTATCCGCTGTTTTTCTTCAATTTTTGCTACAGCAAATTCACTCTCAACAGGAACGATGGTTGAGACCCCGGCTTCTGTTGCCTGTCTTACAACAAGATCCATTTTTTTCCCTTTTAGCAAACACTGGTACAAAACTATTTCCGGTATTGCTTCTCTTTCTTCTTTAGGAGGTTCTATTTTACGGCAAAGCATAATAATACTTTTTTTATTTTCAAATCGTAATATTTTAGCTTCCCAAATATTTCCTGATTTATCAGCAGCAGAAAAAATCTCTCCTGTTTTATATCTAAGTACATTTTTTAGATAATGAGTCTCTTTTTTATTGAGAATAATCTCGCTATCAGTGTTATCAAAATCTGGTAATATAAATTGTTTCATAAACTAAATCAGACTTATAAAGTAAGATCTGCTTCTTGGGCCATCATATTCGCAAAAATATATCCCTTGCCATGTGCCTAAAACAAGTTTTCCATCTTTGACAGGAACTGTAACAGAACTGCCGGTAATTAACGCTTTTATATGCGCTGCGGAATTCCCTTCTGCATGAAGATAATTATCATTATGCAAAACTTTTTTTTCCAAATGTCCAAGAATATCTTTAACAACATCGGAATCTGCTGCTTCATTAATAGTAATACCAGCTGTTGTGTGCGGCACAAAAATAGAGCAAAGTCCTTCTGTAAAATTTTCAGAGACAACGATCTTTTTTACTGTTGTTGTAATATCAATAAATTCAGCATTTTTTTCTGTTCTTATATTAATTCTGTTCAGTATCATATTGATTTTACTTTCCCTTGATTATCTCTACAGCACCTTTTAGAACAAGGTCATATTCCAAATCATATACAGGAGGATCGTTATTTGTTTTATTAAGTTCATTTCTTATTAACTTTCTTATAACTCTTTCTTTTAGAACAATTCCATCATTCTGAATTTTATTTATAAAACTACTAATATCTGATTCTGTTGGATTAGGTTTATTTTTGACAAAGTCCTGTATAATAAATTGCTCTATAATTTTTTTATAAGACTCTGTCTCTTTATCTGTAAAAGTTTCTTCTTTAATTTCCTTATCAGGTGCTATCCCTACCTTGTCAATATTTTCTCCTGAAGGGGTATAATACCTGGACATTGTGAGTTTGAATCCTGCATCGCCTATTGATCTTACCTGCTGGACAGACCCTTTTCCAAAAGTTTTTTCTCCAATAAGAAAACCTCTTTTGTTATCTTTAAGCGCACCTGCCAATATTTCTGATGCAGAAGCAGATCCTTTGTCAATAAGAACAATAATAGGAATATCTTTTGAAACAAGAACAGCTTTTTCTGCTTTATAGATTTGATTTTCAGAAGGGATTTTAGATCTGGTACTTACAATTACCTCGTTAGAAAGAAAAAAATTCGCAATATCAGTTACAGAAGAAAGAAGACCTCCCGGGTTTCCCCTAAGATCTATTATCAAAGATTTATACCCTTTTTTTGTAAAACCATCCAATGCATTTTTAACATCTGTAGTTGTAATTGGAGTAAACTGAATTATCCTTAAATAAGCAATATTCTTATCTATCATCGCTGACTTTACAGTAGGGACAACAATATATTCTCTTTGGATATCAACCGCAAAAACAATATCTTCCCCTCTTAATATTGTAATATTTACTTTTGTTCCTGGCTCTCCTCTAAGCTGTTTAAGAACCTCATCAAGAGTCATTTTTTCTGTTGATTTATCGCCAATTTTTATAATATAGTCCCCGGCTGAAATACCAAGCCTGTAGGCCGGAGTCCCTTCAATAGGCGCCACAACCTTCACATAAGGGAGGTGTTTTTCATCATAGGTGATATCACCAGAGAATTTGCTTATATATAACCCAACCCCGCCAAATTTCCCGGTCGTGGTATCGGAAAGATCATCCATATCGCTTGCTGTCAGAAAAACAGAATAGGGGTCGCCAAGGCTTTCAAACATCCCTTTCATTGCGCCTTCATAAAGTTTTTTAGGATCAACATCTTCTACATAGTAGTTTTGAATAAATTTCATTACTTGCTGGAGTACATCGGTGTATGCAGAAGCATCATTGCTTCCTGTTGTCTGTGCAAATGTAAAAGGGGAAAGTAAAAATAAAACTACAACTATGGCAAGAAAGACACTTGCCCCCATCCATAAATATTTTTCTTTATTCTTTATCGAAAACATTTGTTACCCCTTTAACAGGCATTAATTAATGCATAAGTTTGATCTTTATGCAAATTTACAGTGAATTAATAATCCTATTTATGGTGATAATTTGTCAATACGCCTCTTTGGAATCGTATAATATGATTTTTATCAGGATGACCTTGAAAACAAGAGATTTTGACCATTATAATGATTGAAATGAAATCAGCTTTTATCACTCTTATAGGAAGACCTTCTTCTGGAAAATCAACTCTTGTAAATAAAATATGCGGACATAAAGTTTCCATTGTATCGGCAACTCCCCAGACAACAAGAAATGTGATACGGGGTATCTTTACAGAAGAAAGAGGACAGTTGATTTTTCAGGATACTCCTGGATATCATATTTCAGAAAAAAAAATAAACAACGAGCTTAAGCATGTAACTGAAAATGCTGTTAATGATGCTGAGATAATACTTTATGTTTTTGATTGTACAAGAGAACCTGGAGCAGAAGAAAAAAGAATAATAGAATATCTTTCATCATTAAATGCAGTTATTATAGTTGCTTTAAATAAAATAGATCTTATTACAATACCTGAAAAGAACATAAAAGAATTTATGGTAAGCCTTGAGAATTATCTGAAAAAAAATCTTTGCAAAAAAGAGGACAATAAAGATATTACTATGTGTCATGTTTCTGCAATGACAGGAGATGGAGTAGATAAACTCCTTGATACAATGTTTGATAAAGCTCCTTCCGGAGAACAACTGTATCCTTCTGATATTTATACTGATCAGGATGTTTCTTTTAGAATAAGTGAAATAATAAGAGAAAAAGCAGTAAACAGAACAAAAGAGGAAATTCCTCATAGTGTTTATGTTGAAATTGCAGATATTGAAATGACAAAAACCAAGCGCGGTGAAGAGCTTTGGGTTAGGGCTTTTTTAATCGTAGAAAATGAATCGCAAAAGAGAATTGTTATTGGCAGTGGCGGAGAAAAAATACAGGCAATTAAAAAAGCTGCAAAAAGGGAAATAAAATCAATTTTTCCATATCCGGTAATAATAGATTTGCGGGTAAAGGTTAATCACAACTGGAGAAAAAAAAGAGGCATTATAACCAGACTTATCAACTAGCTTTTGTTTTTGGCGTTGCTCCGGGAAAGAGATTTGTTTTCCGGAAAAAAAAGCAGCTACTGGCTGTTACAATTGTTGCGCAAGTAAAAACAATAAGGAGAGTGACACACATATTTTCAGTAGGGCCAGTAGCCGCGAAATTTTATTATAATTTTATGTTGCAAAGTTTCATGTATTAGGTTCTAATATTTTTCTTATAAAAAACTCCTTTAAATTGCATTTGATTCACCGAAGCTGCTTCCAATACTTTTGTATTATTTCGTTAAATAAATAAGGACAAATACATATATTACTGCAATGGTAATAATTCCAATAAACTTGATTATTTTTTGCATTAAAAACTCCTTAAATTATGCTTGGTTTGCAGAGGACGATTTCCTCAATTCTGTACTCTGGTTTGAATCAAGTCGCTAAATAAATGAAAACCAATACATATATAATTTCCATAAGAAATCATATTTAGGCTACCTACATGATTGGGTGGGGAGGTTAGTTTGATGAGTTTTTAATAATAAAGTTAGAATTTACCTGTTTTTATGCAGAAACTGATGTATATCTGGAAAAAAGCTCATGGATACTGTTGATTTTCAGTTTGCGGTAAAGGTTTTTTTGATGAAAACGGACTGTATCAAAGCTGATTTTAAGCACAAAAGCTATTTCCTTGGGTGAAGTCCCACCAAGCAGCATGGTCAAAACTTCTTCTTCCCTGACAGTCAAGTTTAATTGTTCTTTTGCAGAACGAGCCTCTGTTTCTGCAAAATTTTTCGAATATTGCTCCATATCCCGCAGATGTAGACCATCGCTCCAGTCTGCCTCAAATAGTTTTTTTTGAATAAGTGGAATCAAGATAAGGCAAATACTGCTTAAGATCAGCACAACAGCGAAAGCAAAGTATTTATTTGGTACTTGAATATAGTTAAAAACAACAGAAAAAATACCGGATATAATAAAATACTGAATAAAAAAAACAAGGCAGAAAAACCTGAACATCTTTAAAGATTTGCTCCACTTTATTGCTCCAGCGCACATATAATAAATGATGATATAACCGAGGCCATCACCAAGACCATAGGCAAAAGAGCCGGAAATAAGGGTTGTTTGCGAATCGTACAGTAGGGCGCCAAGCCCCAATAATGAGAGGGCCATGAATAAAAGCCAGATATATATAGCATTATGCCCCTTCCAAAGCTGGATCAAAATTACAAGACCAACAGATATAGTTGATCCAAGTCCAAATGCCATACTTGATACACTGCTTGCTTCCCATTCAATGTAGTTGATCATGCACATAATCATATAGTAGATAATATTTAGACCAAGAACAAAAAAAACACCTGATCCCTTGCCATCACTTTCTGTGCTAACTTCTTTTTGTTCTAAATAGCAGGAAAAAACAACAATAAGGTAAATTATCATTATAGCTGCGCTGCCCCATGTTTTCCCTGCTTCCTGCACAGCGGGAAATGCCCGCCAGATAGTATAGTAAAATCCATAATAAAGCTGGATCAATGCCATGCCAAACAACCGCTCGACATTATTTAATACAAAGCAGAATATGTAGAAAGCGCAGGCAGCACATATCCCATTTAAAAACTGGAATGGCATGAAAAGCAAAAGTTTTACGGTTCCATCAGTTGCTAAAAATTGGAAAGGTATCAGAGCAGCAGAAGCAGCCGCTGATATGCGGAGCAAAGGAATAATAAAATTTTTTGGAATAATTGTAAGGATAAGCCAGCCTAGTCCCAGAAAATAAAGCATAAGTTCCCAAGATTGAAAACCAGCCACATCTATTTTTAAATCAAAATAACGTAAATCTCCCAGTATTATTGAAAGGGGAAAAATCAACAATGCAGGCCACAATGAGCATCTTATATTCCTAAAGGATAACTCATCGCGTATTTGAAAAGTTTTGGCTAAAATTGCACTTAAGTTTTTTGGCAAAATTTTGCCCTCCACATGGTTCTGGGGTTAATACTTCTCAAGCAGGGGAAGAATCTTGTTTTTACCTGCTGTTATTATAAACCCTGCAAGCCTTGGCCCTTTTTCTTTTCCTATAAGAACAGTATATACCAGCTTAAAGATATCTTTAGGATCAGCGCCATTGTCCTGAGCTATTTTATATATTGCTTCTGCAAGAGAGATCTCTGTATGGCTTTCAAGTTTTCTTATTTCGTTGGATAAAGCTTTTAATATTTTTGCTGAATTTTCATCAACAGCAATAGCAGAATCAGATGCAGATTTAAGGGTAAACTTAAAATCTTCAGGTGCAAAATTTGTTATCCATCTCCATGCGCACTGCGCCCTTGCTACAAGTTTTTTCTTTTGAGCTTCGTTTATACTGCTAAATTCTTCTGTCAACAAAGTATCAATATTACCTGAATGTATTTGAAGCAAGTTGCATAAATGCCTGAAAAGAATTTGATAAGGCATTTCAGATGGAATAACACTTACCTGTGAAAGCTCATATATTCTTTTTTCTTTTTCAGCTTTTTTATCATTTATAGCTTCTTTTCCAAAATATATCCTTTCGCATTTATCATAGTCTTCATAAATTTTTATTACATCAAGATCAAATGATATTGCAAATTCCGAATTTGGCCTTGTTCCTGCAAACATATATCTTACGATTTCCGGTTCATATATATCAAGCACATCTTGAAGACTGATAACTTCGCCGCTTGATGATGAGATTTTTCCCCCTCTCCCTTTGATCCCTAAAAAATCATATTGAAAAGAAACAGGAGGCTCATAGCCATAAACCTCTTTGGCAATATTTTTTGCAGTGTCAAAAGATCCCCCTTCTGAATGGTGATCTTTTCCAGCAGGTTCGAAATCAACTTTTTCATAAGCCCATCGCATTGGCCAATCTATGCGCCAGGGAAGTTTTACACAAGAGGTGGTTCGTAAATCTACAGTTTCTTTGTTCCCGCATGAAGAGCAGCTATATGAAATATTCCAATCATTGTCCCATGACTCAACTTCTGTTTTATCTTTGTTGCATTTGTTGCAAAACACGGAAACAGGCATCCATTTTTCCTCAAGCGGTTCTGTCCTGTGCTCATCCAGTAATTTTCTTATTTTTTCCCTGTTTTCAAGAGCTCTTTTGATATCTTTTGCATAATCTGAATTTCGATATTTTTCAGCCTGATAAATATATTGAGGAAAAACCCCTACAACAGGAAGAATGGATTCAAGTTCTGCTTCGTTTGCTCTTGCGTAGCTATTTTCTTTACCCCATGGATCCGGAACCATTGTTATTGGAAAGCGCAAATACTTTTCAAGGTTTTCATTATCTGGCATATTTGCAGGAACTTTTCTAAAAACATCATAATCATCCCAGGAGTATAAAAACTTTACTTTTTCTCCCTTATCTTTAAGAGCCCGTACTACAAGCTCAACAGAGATTATTTCCCTGAAATTGCCTATATGAACAGTTCCTGAAGGGGTTATGCCAGAAGCACAGATAAAAAAATCCTTATCTGTCCCAAGGAATTTTTTTCTTTCCCTTATAATTTTATCAGCATTTATATCTGCCCAATGCGTAGAGCTAATATTATTTTCCATACTTAGTATAAAAGTATATATGTATTTAATCTAATGTGTCTACATTAGGCCAGACTCTATTTATACTATATATATTTGCCCAAACCTTGGTTACAGAAAGCGGTGGTATTACCCGATAATAAACTAATGAAAAATTTATCGATCCTTTTTCTTTTTTTATTTATTGCAAGCCCATTCTTGTTTTCTGATCAAACCGGATATGCTTCCTGGTATGGTGGTAAATTTCAGGGAAGAAAGACTGCAAATGGAGAGATTTTTGATACATATAAATTTACAGCAGCACATAAAACTCTCCCATTTGATACAATTATTAGAGTTAAAAATCTGGAAAATGGTAAAACAACTGTTGTAAGAATAAATGATCGCGGACCATTTGTTAAAGGAAGAATAATAGATCTTTCTTATGCAGCTGCAAAAGAAATTGGAATGATTGAATCTGGAGTTGCTAAAGTTTCCCTGGATATTATTGAGGGGGATGCAAATAAAGCACAAAAATATGTTTATAAGATTCAGGTTGGAGCTTTCAGCAATGTAAAAAATGCACAGAATACAATTTCCCGCTTAAATTCAAATGGACTAAATCCAACTATGGAAAAATCAGAAAATGGTATATTCAGGGTAGTTCTGGCTGATGTAAAAGAAAATGATATTGCAAAATATAAGGAAATGCTTAAAAAATCCGGAGTTACGGATTATGTATTAAAAAAAGAGATCAAGCTGTGAATTTATTTTGTAAATTTTTAAAATATATTATATTATGTATAAATGCATGATTTCCCAAAGCTTGTTAAATATTTACCCATCATAATACTGCTTTTTTTCCCTGGAATAATTTTCGCTCAGGATTTTAACTTTGAAAAATTAACAACACTTGACGGACTTGCAAATAACAGTGTATCCGGGATCATGCAGGATAAACGGGGGTTTGTCTGGTTTTCTACCCATGTTGGGCTTAACCGCTATGATGGAAAGGATTTCCGTCTGTTTGAATATGAACCATTTAATCCCAATTCTCTCATAGATGATTTTATAAAAACAATGTTCTATGATTCTAATAAAGATTTTATATGGATCGGAACAAAGAAAGGGCTCAGTATATTAGATCCTGTAACTGAAAATTTTTTAAATATATCTTTAAATGATCAGGAAGCAAAAAGTATTCTTGATACAGAAATTACTGCAATAGAAAAAGATAATCAAGGCAATTTCTGGATTGGAACAAGCAATGGACTTGTAAAAATAAATAATGAAATAAATGATTCTCTGGTTTTTAGCAGCAGCAAGGAAAAATCTTTTTTTATCCAGGATAACAGGATCAAAGATATTTTTTGCGATTCCAAAGATAATTTATGGATAAGCGATTATAGTGGAATTTCGTTATATAAAGATGGGGCTTTTGTAAGGTATTTTAACTATCCAGGTCCTGACAAAGAAAATTTGGATAAAAATAAGTTTTTCTGTATTAACAAAATTTCAGAAGATATTTTATTGATAGGAAGCTGGGGAGAAGGTCTAATTTTATTTAATACTGTTACAAAAGAATATTCCATTCATAATGTTGGCAATAATAAAATAACAAAAATCAAATACGATAATAAAGGTCATATCTGGGTTGGTACATGGGACAGCGGGCTTTATTATTTTAGTAATATTGAAAGTCTAAAAAGAAATAGTTATGTAAAATATTTACATGACTATGATAATGAATTTTCACTAAGCAGCAATATTGTTTATTCAATTTTTGAAGATAATTCAGGACGATTGTGGGTTGGAACAGATGGTAATGGGGTAAACAAGCTCAATCAGATACAGAAAAATTTCAAGCACCATTTTTATATAGAAAAAATCAATGAAAAAAATAGTGAAATTACTTCATTGCTGATTGATAGTACAGATCATATGTGGATTGGATCAACAAAAAATGGAGTTTATATATTTGATAATGAAAATAAAGAGAAAGCGCATTTTGAACATAATCCCCATGATTTTTCTTCCATAAGCAGTAACACTGTTAATTCTATAGTTATGGATAGCATGAAAAACATATGGATTTTAACAGATTTGGGAGTAAATAAATTTAATAGAAAAAGTAATAATTTTGAGCGTTACTATTTTGATGGAGAGAAAATATCAAAATCCCGAAAAAATATAGATATCCAAAAAAATGAATTTTATTCAGGCAAGGAAGACAGAGATGGCAAGCTTTGGCTTGGGACATCAAATGGTATTTATGTTTGGAATGTTGCAAAAGGGATAACAACTCATATTTCAAAAAATTTACCGAAAGGCAAAAGATTGTCTGACAATACAGTAAGTGCAATTGATATTGATACAGAAGGGATTATCTGGATAGGAACAAGGAATGGATTGAATAGCTATCATCCCATAAGTGGTAATATAGATATTTATTATCATGATTACTATGATATTCACTCCCTTCCGGATGATAATATCAATACTATTTATTGTGACCAGGCAGGGAATGTATGGATAGGTACTGGCAGCGGAGGTGTTGCGGTCCTTGACCAGAAGAAAAAAAATTTTAACAGTTTTACCAAAAAAGAGGAACTTGATCATAATACAGTTGTAGGGCTGACTGAAGATCAGAAAGGCAACATTATTGTTGTTACTTTTGCAGGTATTTCAATGATTACAAAAAAAGCAAATATTGAATTATCAACAGTAACAAGTCTTACAGCCCAATTTGGTTTAACCAAAGTCAATTTATACGGCGGTATTGCAAAAGATAAAAGCTCAAATATTTTTGTAGGTTCAGCTAATGTAATATATAAACTCAACACTGTTTTTTATTATCTTAACAGAGAAAATCCGGAAATTGTTATTACTGATTTAACTATTGCAGATAAATCTTATCTTGAACTTTTTGGAAAGAATATTTTTGCAGAAGAAGAGATAAGGCTTAAATGGACTAACGGACATATCTCATTTACTTATAATGCCATTGATTATAGTTTTGCAGAAGGAAGAAAATATAAATATATACTTGAAGGATTTGACAAATACTGGACCTTTCCCGGAGAGAGAAATTATGCAAGCTACACTGCGATTCCACCAGGAGAATACAGGTTTAAGGTAACAGGAACAAATAGCAGTGGAGTCTGGAGTACGAATGAAGCATCTTTAAAAATAATTATTATTCCTCCATTTTACAAAACAACCGTAGCTTATTTTATCTTTGCTCTTCTTTTGTTCGCATTTTTTTATGGTATTTTAATGCTTGTAAGAAGCAGGGAAGTGCGAAGGAGGCTTAATGACGTTAGCAAGCTGAAAGATGAGCTTTTGGCACTTAATCTCGTACTTGAAGAGCAAGCGCGCATTGACATTCTTACAGGTGTGCATAACAGAAAGCATTTTAATGAAACATTTGAAAGACTTTGGGCTATATATTTAAGGGCAAAACATAATTTTTCAGTTTTAATGATTGATATAGATTATTTTAAAAAATTTAATGATACATATGGGCATGTTGCCGGAGATAAGGCTATTAAAACTGTAGCTGAAGCGCTTCTTGAATCTGTAAGCAGAAAGACTGATAGTGTTTTTCGCTATGGTGGAGAAGAGTTTGTAGTATTGCTTATTGATACGGATATGACTGGAGCTTATATTGTTGCTGAAAGAATAAGAAAAAAAGTCTTGGAAAAAAAGATTGAAAATGGAAAAATTGAAAATGGGTATGGTTATGTTACAGTTAGCATTGGTGTTACATCAACCAACAATACTAATCCTGAAACACAAATACAGCTTTTGGCAATGGCAGATGAAAATCTTTATAAAGCAAAAGAGAGCGGTAGAAACACGATAGTATAATTTTGATTAAAAGATGCAATTTGTTGGATATCTTTTTAAAATTTTGCTATAATGGGAATAATATGATTATAAAACAATATTTATCAAAGATTTTTCTCCTGTTTTTTATTACAATAATTTTTTCATGCGCAACAACCGATTCTCATAAAATATCTTCTGGTCTTTCCTCAAAAGCATGGGACCTTGTAGAATCAGCAGTGTTTGAAGTAGTTGTTAAAAAACCTGTGACAGATTCTTTAACTTATGACAAGGAGTTAAATTGGGATTTAGTACCATATGCAATACGAACAGATAGCTATTACTCCATAGGAACTGCATTTGCTATTTCAAAAACAGAACTGGTTACAGCTTTTCATGTGATTGATTTTGAAAAAAAGAGCTTGGTTTTTGAAAAATATTATATAAGAAATTCCAAAGGAGAAGTTTTTGAAATAGATCAGATATTAAAAGCATCTAATGAAAAAGATTTTGTTGTTTTTACTGTTAAAAACAAAACTTTTGTCAAATACTTTGAATTTGAAAGAAATTTTGTTATAGGCTCTCAGGTGTTTAGCATAGGAAATGCTTTAGGCGAAGGAGTAATAGTACGTAACGGTCTTGTTCTCGGAACACTGCCGGAAGAGGATTCAGGGAGATGGAATCTCTTAAAAACTTCTGCAGATGGAAATCCGGGAAATTCCGGAGGTCCGCTTGTAACCTCAGCAGGAAAAGTTGTTGGAGTAATTACAGGATTAAAAGATAATATTCTCTATTCTCTTCCAGCAGAAGTTCTGCTTGAAACACCATTGAATAAATTATATTTCCGCACAAAGTTGAGCTATGTTCATATTCTTCTGGCAAACCGTGTTACAAAGACAAGTGAAACAATAATACCTCTGCCTGACACATATTCTTCAGTTAAAAAGAATCTGGCAGATTGGTTTGATAACGACTATATAGACACAATGACAGATCTTTTTGATGCTGCTCCTGAATACTTGTATGGTCCTAATAATAGCTACTTTCTCAATTCTTCTTTAAATACAGTTTTTCCCCAGGTTGCCTATGTTGATAAAAATAGTGACGAATGGAAATTATCAGATCTTAAAGCAGATAGTTTTTCTCTTCCGGA
Organism: Spirochaetaceae bacterium; assembly: GCA_009783755.1. GTDB lineage: Bacteria > Spirochaetota > Spirochaetia > CADAEX01 > CADAEX01 > WQTU01. The sequence continues at coordinate 2,944 of WRCW01000023.1, read as the reverse complement.
TGATGGGCTTTTAATGAAATCAACTATTTCAGATTTTACTTTTCTAAAAATCAACAGACCTACAACTTTCGACATTGTTCAGCTTAATTCAGATCCTCAATTTTTAATGGATTTGATTTTAAAAGGATTAAATCTTGAAAGAACTCTTAGTGGCGCTGAAAAATATCGTATTCTTTCTTTTGGTAAACCCTTTTCGGTTTCTGAATATAAAGATGATCTGGGAAGAGTATGGTTAACCTGTTCCTGGATAATAGAATTTGAAGATAAAGTAATTATAATGTACATACTCCCTCTTCCGAATGGACCTGCTGCTGTAATGACAATACAATCAACAGCAGATTATAAAATGTATGATTGGGACTTAAAAGCTGTTTGTAATCTTTTACAGGCAGCATATAAAGCAGATTTTAGTGAATGGAATAAGTTTATTGAAATAAAAAAATGGATCCCTGAATTTTTATCTGATTTTGATTTTTTTTGGGATGAGAAAGAAAATGAAATTTCTTTTCAATATCCTGCATTTTCAATAAGTGCCAATGCAGATATTTTTGACTGGATATCTGTTTCCTCTCTATTTTTATGCCCCTCATATTATATGGAAGATAGCGAAATTAAATATGGAATTCGGAAAGTAATTATTCAAAGAGACATACGAGGCCGCGATTTTATAGTTTTTTATAAAAATATAAAACCAGCAGAAAAACTTGGGGCAAAAGCTGCTGAAGCATGGGATTCTATTGCAAAAGAAAGATATCCTTTTGATGAAAAACCGATAATTTCAAGTAAGGAAAATAGTGGTTATATAGGCGCTATTCTTCAGCAAAAAAACCCGCTAATGGATGTAAAATATTCATTATATATGACAATGGAAAGCCCTTTGAGTGAAAATGATTTAGCAAAGCGTTTCAATAGTTTAAAAGAAGGAATTTCCATAGAGTAGAGAAAAAATTGATGAAAAAACAGTAAATATGGTATAATTTATATGCCAATACTTGACTATTCGATTTTAGGAGTTTATAAAAGAATTTGACTATGCGTAAAAAAATATTAGTTGTTGATGATATAGAAATTAACCGGATGATTCTCTCCGACCTCTTTAGCGAAGAGTTTGATTTGCTTGAAGCTGAAAATGGTCGTGTTGCAATGGAGCTTCTGGAACAGAATAAAGAAGAAATATCGATTGTATTACTCGATCTGATGATGCCTGTTATGGATGGTTTTGAAGTTTTGCAGGAAATGAACAGTTCTGCCATCATTAAAACAATCCCTGTTATTCTCATAACAGGAGAAGATGATGTTGAAAAAACACTTTTAGGATACAAGCTTGGAGTTTCAGATTTTATTAGAAAACCGTTTAATTCTGATATTGTATACCGTAGAGTAAACAATGTTGTAGCTCTTTATAATCATAAAAAAAATCTTGAAGAAAAACTTAAAGAACAGAAAGAGGAGCTTGAAAGTCAGGCAAGAAGGCTAAAACAGTTTAATCAGAATGTTATTGATATCCTTAGTACTACAGTTGAGTTCAGGAGTTTGGAATCCGGAGAACATATAAAAAGGATCAGAATGCTGACCCATATTTTACTTGAAGGTGTAAAAGAACATTACTCTTTTTCAACAGAGGAAATAGAAGTAATTGGAAATGCGTCAGCAGTACATGATATAGGGAAAATTGCAATACCTGATTCTATCCTTCTAAAACCAGGCCCTTTGACTTCAGAGGAATTCACTATAATGAAAACCCATACTACAAAGGGATGCGAAGTACTTTCCAGCTTAACTCATATGCAGGACCAGGAGTACTTTACTTATTGTTATGATGTGTGCCGTCATCATCATGAGCGATGGGATGGGCGTGGTTATCCTGATGGGCTTAAGGGCGATTCTATTCCTGTATGGGCACAGGCTACATCTCTTGCTGATGTACTTGATGCGTTAACATCAAAAAGATGTTACAAGGATGCCTATGGCCATAATGAAGCAATTAAAATGATATTAAACGGAGAATGTGGGATTTTTAATCCAAAATTTCTTGATTGCCTTTTGAGTATCAAAGACAGGCTTTTTGAACAAATCAATTCTTCTAAATAAAAAAGAAATTATTTCTTTCGTTGCTAGGTCTGCTCAATCAGTTAGATAGAAAATCATTAAAAAAATTAATTAATATTAGCCAAGTTCTGTAACGAGCTTTTCTGCATATTCACGGGTTTTTACAAGAGCTTCCCTGTAATTTTTTAAATCCTGTTCATCGGGAGCACCTGATCGCATTTGTACCATTAATTTTGAACTTTCCTCAAACACAATATTCATTCCTAAATTGCCTGTTAACCCTTTAATCCCATGAGCAATTTCAGAAGCTTTTGGATAATCTTTCTGAGAAAGAGCATTTTCCAGATCAGCAAATGAAGTATTTTGTAAAAACATGCCTAACATTTTTTTATAAATTACTTTGTTACCACGTACCCTGGAGAGCGCTGTTTCAATATCAATATATTGGTTTAAATTTTCCTGATTTTCCACGATAGAATTCTCCTTATATTTTATTATAACATATTTAATTCTTTAATAGAATTATTTTTTATTAATTTAATTTAAAAAGTTCTGCTATACTGTTTCCATATTTTCAAAGCAATGCTCATGGGTTTTATCATTGGAATAGTATAAGTGGGAAAATCTTTTTCAGAAAGATATTTTCGTGTGCCAAAAACATAGTCAGAAAATCCTCTGGGAGAAACAAGCATTGGCTTTGTCATTGATCTCTTTAAATCAACAAGCCTGTCCGGAAGGTATTCTGAAAGATATGGCACTTGCAGATATATTGCTGTTATTATTGCATCAACATTTGGATCTTTATCAATAATTTTTATTGCTTCAAGAAGCCTGTCATCATCACAATCTCCAAGAATATCTACTGGATTTGTTCCAAATAATTTTTTTGCTTTTA
>WRCW01000022.1 GCA_009783755.1 Spirochaetaceae bacterium | reverse complement strand
TATTTTGAATAAACACTGTTAATCTATATTATGAGAGGTTCTTATGGATAAAGGAAAAAAACTTTTTGATAAGCTTGCCAAAAGAGGTTGTGATTTTTTAGGTATTGAAGTTCCAATACTTTGCGGGGCAATGTCATGGGTTTCTATGCATCAGCTTGTTGTGGCTGTATCAAATGCAGGTGGATTTGGGGTTCTTGGGGGCGGAAATATGCCTGTTGAACTTTTTGCAGAAGAAATAAGGAAAATAGAGTCGCTTACCCAAAAACCTTTTGGCGTTAATATGATAACAATTGCACCTAATTTTGCTGATCAGCTTGATTATGCATGCAAGATCAAATCACCGCTTGTGATTTTTGCAGGTGGTCTTCCTCCAAGAGATGCATATAAAAAAGTAAAAGATATTGGAAGCCGCCTTATCTGCTTTGCGCCATCTCTAAAAGCTGTTGAAATGCATGTAAGGCTTGGAGCAGATGCTATAATAATCGAAGGAAATGAAGCAGGGGGGCATATAGGTCCTGTTTCGACAATTGTTCTTGCAGAACAAATTTTGCCACAAGTAAAAGATGTTCCTGTTTTTGTTGCTGGTGGTATTGGAAGCGGTTTTCTTATGGCCCATCTATTGCTTATGGGAGCTGCAGGTATTCAAAGCGGCACAAGATTTGCAGCTTCTGTTGAGTCTCCTGCAAACAATGCTTTTAAGGAAGCTTTTGTTAAAGCAACTGCAAAAGATGTTCAACCTACAGCTAAATTTGATCCAAGGGTTCCGGTAATACCTGTAAGAGCAATAACGAATGATGGAAGCCTTGATTATACTGCGCTTCAGCTTGATCTTATCAAGAAAATCGATAAAGGTGAAATAACATCAAGAGATGCAGGTCTTAAACTTGAAGAGTTCTGGCTTGGCGCTCTTAAAAGAGCTGTTGTAGACGGAGATGTAAAAAGAGGTTCTCTAATGGCAGGCCAGAGTGTTGATTTTGTTAAAAAAATAATGCCTGTAAAAGAAATTATTGAAGAGTTTACAACTGATGCTATAAAAGAACTTCAAAAAATTATTGATATTATTGAATAGATTTAAATAAGCTGGTATCAAAACTGATGCCAGCTTTATATGGCGGTCGTTTCCAGTAACCCGCCTTAACAAAACAAGGAGTTTTTATGTCTAATGAACTTTTGTGGTTTACTGTTCTTTTACTTAATTTTATTTTTATCCTTTCATTTTATCGCATTTTTGGAAAGGTCGGTCTTTTTGTATGGATGCCAATATCTGTTATTCTTGCAAACATTGAAGTAATTAAAACCGTAGAAATATTTGGAATTACCAATACACTTGGCAATATTATCTATGCAACTACTTTTCTTGCAACAGATATACTTTCAGAGAACTATTCAAAAAAAGAAGCGCTCAAAGCTGTTCTTGCAGGCTTTATGGTTCTTATAACAATGACAATACTTATGACTTTTGCAATCAAGTTTACACCTGCTGAATCTGATTTTGCGCATGAGCATCTTACAGCAATATTTTCACTTATGCCCAGGATTGCGTTTGCAAGCCTGGTTGCTTTTCTTATTTCCCAAAGCCATGATGTGTGGGCATACCATTTCTGGAAAAAGAAATTTCCTGCAGTAAAATATATATGGATACGCAATAATGCAAGCACAATGGTAAGCCAGCTTATAGACAGCACAGTTTTTTGTCTGATTGCATTTGTAGGGGTGTTCGAGAACAGAATTCTTATAGAGATTATTATTACCACTTATCTTATGAAAATGATGGTCTCTATTTGTGATACCCCTTGTGTATATATTGCAGAGAGATGGTATAGAAAAGGGAAGATAAAGGATTGATCAACACAGGAGAAAACCTGATGAAAAGAATATTGATGCTGCTATTTATACTATCTATGTTTTTAGTTGCAGGTTGCCAAAAGTCTGATAACTCCGGAGCTCCAAAGCATACGGAAGAAGCCAAGTCGTATGTGGAAAAAAATATGCACACCATTGAGTCAGTGGAAGAAATATTTGCTTTGTTTGAGAAATATTGGAACATGGGTGAAGATAGAGAAACAGGTAATGAGATTATGCATAGATTTAAGAAAGAGCCTGCTCTTATTTTAAAAGCATTAACTGTTACAACCTACCGCGAGCAAATATTGATCCTCATAGGCAGCACTATTGCAGAAGCAAAGCATAACGACAATGTAGCATATGCAGAATATACCAAAGTTCTTGAGTCTATAACACAGCTTGATTTAGACAAGGATTCCAATCGTATGCTTGGTTTTATAAATGCAAATATTGAGTATTGGTATAACCATTGATAGCAGATATATAATGTTGATAAAATAACAGTTATTGAATGATTATATAAAAATGAAAATATAATGATAAAGTATTGTTTCTTTTTTTTATTATTACTGTATCGCGCCATTTTTGTTTTTGGTTGTGATTTACCCGGACACTTTAAGTTTGATGTAATGAACAACGAAGAAATTCTGCTTTATTCTGGTTGTTATGATGCAATCAATAAAGGGCCGCATATTATTGAATATATACTAACCAAAGAGAGGGCAGAAGCAAAAGGTACAAGACGACCATCAGCACGATTCACCCAAAACAGGGACGGGGGTGTATTGCAAGAGCTTTTAATTGAAAATGGTTATTCATTACCTATGCACAGAGATTTCACTAACTCAGGTTACGATAGAGGCCACATGGCTCCCAATGCTGATTTCAACGATACATATGAAAATGCTCTTATGACTTTTTTTATCGCTAATGTTTGGCCTCAAACACCGGAAGTCAATAGGGTTGAGTGGCTGGAAACAGAAAATGAAACAAGAAGATTGGCAGTAGAATATTTAGTTGTTAAGGTAATTATTATTGTTGATGAATTTAGTGAAAATAAAGTAAAAGAAATTCAGGTTCCATTGTGTTTTAAAAAAATGGTTTATGATATAAGTTCAAATGAACTGATTTATGAAATTATTATCTACCAAGATGCAATAGATCCTGCCAGCTTAACCACAAAATAATAAAGAATTATACCAGATACAGCAATTTTTGCCCCTGTTCCGAACAGGAAGCCGATGAAAGAACCGGTTGCTGAACGCAATGCCTTGCTTGTATCGTTACTTGATGTCATCTCTCCAATAAAAGCTCCGAGGAAAGGACCAATGATAATTCCCCATGGAGCAAAGGGCAGTCCAACAATAAGTCCTATTATCGATCCCCAAACACCTCGTTTGCTTCCTCCGAATTTTCTGGTAGCCCATATAGGCAGAACATAATCCATAACTGTAACTACAATGGTGAAAATTCCAAGCCAAAGCAATAGTTTTATGCTTAGTCCTCCCCATCTTGTAAAGTGAAGAAAAATGATTCCAGCATAACTTAATGGAGGTCCTGGAATAGCCGGAACAATACATCCTATGATGCCTGTGATTACCAATATTCCTGCAATTGTTATTAATAAAAAATCCATTTCTTACCTCTTGAGCCAGATATATCAGGCAACAACCATAGGTTATACCTTATTAAATACTCCGGTTGAAAGATATCTTTCTCCGCTGTCACAAAGGATAGTTACTATCACAAGTCCTTTGTTTTTTTCAGATTCAGATATTGCTTTTGCCGCAAAAACATTTGCTCCTGAAGAAATACCAACGAAAATCCCTTCTGTTTTTATAAGAGAGCGGGCCATCTCTTTTGCATCTTCGCTTTTTACTCTTAATACTTTATCAATAATTGATCTGTCAAGGATTTCGGGAACAAATCCAGCTCCCAATCCCTGAATATGATGAACTCCTGCAGCTTCGCCTGATATTACAGATGATTCCCATGGTTCAATAGCTGCCACTTTTACAAAACGATTTTTCTCTTTTAAATACTTGCCGCATCCTGAGACAGTCCCCCCTGTTCCTGCTCCGGCAATAAACCAGTTGATTTTACCATCAGTATCTTTCCAAATCTCAGGACCTGTTGTTTTATAATGGGCTTCCGGGTTTGCTTTATTTGAAAACTGCATTGGCATAAAACTCCCTTTGTTTGAAGATTCTATTTCTTGCGCTTTTTTTATTGCACCTGCCATACCATCTGCTGCCGGGGAAAGGACAACTTCCGCACCCATTGCTGCAAGGAGATTTCTTCTTTCAATGCTCATTGATTCAGGCATTACAAGGATAAGCTTGTAACCTTTTACTGCACATACAAGAGCAAGACCTATCCCTGTATTGCCGCTTGTTGGCTCAACTATTATATTGCAGGGTTCTAATCTTCCTTCTTTTTCAGCGCTATTTATCATAAAAAGCGCTGCCCTGTCTTTAATGCTTGAGGCAGGATTTATAAATTCTGCTTTAGCAAGAATAGTATTTCCTGTTTCTTCAGATATTTTTTTTAATTTTATTAGTGGTGTTTTTCCAATAATATCTAAAACAGATTCTGCGAATACCATTTTTCCTCCTTGTTTGCAGTAAAAACTATGCAATAATAGCTATGTAACAATAGCAAGTTTGAAAAAAAATTAACACAATTGCCTGCCCTGATTTTTAGTTTCACTCTTGTATGAATGTTTCTTGCATGATGTAACGAAAAATAACTTCAAAGCATTTATACTATAAGATTACAGAATACTGGCTCATGAAAAAATCAGAAACAGGTCTTGCAATTATCCAAAAATATAAAAAATTCAATAGTTTATTGATAATAATTAGTTAAACAAATTGCAAAGCTTATAACATTATGTCATAATGTACGCATGGATACCAGAATATTAGAAATAAAAACATTAGAAAATAAAATCAAAAATATCAATTCAGCTATTGATTTTCATTACATATCCCTTGGGAATTATCTTGTAATGAGTGAATCGGATGAGAACTCTGCTCTTATAGAGAAAAATAAACTCTCTTCAGATCTAAAAGATTTAAAGGTTATTTTTTTCAGCTATGATGAAGCTACAAAGAAAAAAGAAAAAATAAATAATAATAAAGAACTGATATCAAAAATAGAGTTGAAAACAAAAGATACTTTAAAGCGAATAAGCGATTTAGAGAAAGAGAATAATAAACATTATATTGGAATTGCTGAAACATTATATGAGCTTTATAAGATAGATCCCCAAAAAATACCTGAAATTGAGCCTTATTTTTCTGAATTATTGGCAATAGATAATAAAAATAGGGAAATAAGCGAAAAAATCAAAGAGATAGAAAGTGATAAAAAAGCTTCTTTTTTTGGCAGTCTAAAAGATATAGGTGAAAAGACAATACTTAATACAAAGAAAAGATATAACTATTCGCTTATGCTTTCTTATTTTAAGACAGCAGGTGAAAAAATGTGTATGGATAAAATATTTGAAAATCTTGATGATAGTGATATAGAAGTATTATTTGTTCCATATAAAAATAATTTAAAACTGGGTGGAGAGCTTTCTTCTGATCTGGAAAAATTAAATACTGAAAAAAATGATTTCAGGATGGAAAACGAAAAAATAATGCAGGAATTTAGTTTTGATGCTAATTCTTTTATAAAAGAACTTAAAGCTAAAAAGGATTCTGCAATAAAAGATTTTGGGAAAAAACTATTTGATATAGTTAATGAATCAGAAAAAGATAATGAAACACCTGCATCAAATGGAAGTGAAATAAATAGATTAATTGATGAAATAAGAGTTTTAAATATTGAAAAAGATGAACTTGATAAAAAGATGGAGCAGGTCAACCTGGAGATTGAAATAGATAAAACAGAAAAAGATATTAGTAATTATAAAACATCTATAGAGAAAAAAAATCAGAGAATTGATGAATTAAGTGAAGAGATAGAAGAATATATCAATATAATTAATGTCTCTGAGACCCAGCTCGATGAACTCAGGAAAAAAATTGTTAAGCAGGTTTAATTAACCAGAGTCTTTCCAAAATGCAGAGACAGGTATAATAATGAAATACATTGGAGCGCATGTAAGCGCTGCAGGGGGCGTATATAATGCGCCTATAGCTGCATCAGAAATCAAAGCAAATGCTTTTGCATTTTTTACAAAAAATCAGAAACAATGGAATGCTAAAGCTCTTTCCGAAGAAGAGATAGATCTTTTTAAAAAAAATATTGCAGAATCTGGTTTTAAAAAAGAACACATCCTCCCACATGACAGTTATTTAATTAACCTTGGCAATTCTGATAATGAAAAAAGAGAAAGATCGCTTGCTGCATTTATAGATGAATTAAGGCGGGCAGGGCAGCTTGGCCTTAAATATTTGAATTTCCATCCAGGAAGCCATCTCAATCAGATAACCGAAGAAGAGTGTCTCGACCTGATTGCAGAAGTAATAAATAAAGCTAACAATGAAACAAAAGAGTATAATGTAATACCAGTAATTGAGAATACAGCTGGTCAGGGAACCAACGTAGGTTATAATTTCGAACATATAAAAAGAATAATCAATAATATTACAGATAAAAAAAGAATTGGTGTCTGTATTGATACTTGCCATACTTTTTCTGCTGGTTATGATATCTCAACTTCAGAAAAATTTGAGAGCGTAATGCTTGAGTTTGATAAAATCATTGGCATAAAATATCTTTGCGCACTTCATCTTAATGATTCAAAAAAAGAGAAAGGATCAAAGGTCGACAGACATGCCTCAATAGGAGAAGGAACTCTGGGAATAGAGCCTTTTCGCTATATTATGAAAAATAAAATATTTGATAATATACCTCTTATTCTTGAAACACCAGATTCTTCACTGTGGGAAAAAGAGATTAAACTTCTTTATTCTCTAGAGTAGAGAGGGTCGCGTTTAAGCAAGCTTGCGCATGACCGAACAAGAAAGAGAACAAAGTGTATTTCATGTACACATTTACGCACATTATAACAAAGCAAAAACTTTTTTCTCCTCTTTATTCTTTTTAAATATAAAGTTATTCTAGGAATAACGGAGTAGTAAAGCTATGGCTAAATGGGATTGCATAATTGTCGGAACAGGACCTGCAGGGCTAGGCGCTGCATTTGCTCTTAAAAAATCTAAACCAGATCACAAAATATTAATTATTGACAAAGAACAATATTCAACCGGCGGACTCCGTAATGATTGTAAAATGAATTTTAATTTTCCTATTGGATTTCCGATTGAATATTGGAACAAAGAATCCGCAGAGTATTATCTGGCTCAAGTAACTGAAATACTAAAACCACCGATTATGGATAAATACAGACTGGATGTGTATCAGAAAAGAGCTGAAAAACTTAATGTAACACTTTTAAATATTAAGCAATCTCATCTTGGAACAGATGGTGGATTAAAACTTATAAAAGAGCTTGTCTCTACGCTTAAAGAAAAAGGGGTTGAATTTTCCCTTGGGGAAGAAGTTAAGAATGTAGCAGATAATAATATTTTGATAACTGAGAAAAGAGAAATAGAATATAAAAATCTGATTGTTGCTCCTGGTAGAAAAGGGTTTAAATTCCTCCAGAATATTATGAATACTATGGATATCCCATATTCTGATAATAGTATTGATATTGGTATAAGAATAGAATTACATGAAGCGCTATATCCTATTGTAAAAGATTACTATGATCCTAAATTTATTTTCCCAGAAAAAGTCCGAACATTTTGTACCAATAGCAAAGCAGCTTACGTTGTACAGGAAAAATATATTTCAAATGATGGAGTTGAATATTTTTCAGTAAATGGTCATGCATGGTCTGATGTATCAAAAGTAAATAATCTTGCTAATTTTGCTATTCTAAAAACATTTAAATTAACAGAGCCTGTTGCAAGCGGACAGAAGTTTGCAGAAATTATTGGACTTCAGGCAAATCTTTGCGGAGGGGGACACCCCATAATGCAAAGAGTAGGTGATTTTAGAATGGGGAAAAGATCCAAAGTAGAAACTTTTAATGATGATCTTTATGATTTAAAGCCAACTTTAAAAAGTTGTACTCCGGGAGATATTTCTCTTGTTGTTCCTTACAAAATAATGAAATCGATTTGGATGTCCATGAAACTTCTTGATACAATAATTCCAGGAATCCTCCATCCCAGTACAATTATGTATTATCCGGAAATAAAGATGTATGGAAATAAACCAGTATTTATAGATGATAATTTTCAGGCAAAGAAAAATATCTATCTTGTAGGAGATGGAGCAGGGACAAGCAGGGGGATAACAGGCGCATGGGCAAGCGGAATAAGAGCTGCTGAAGGTATTTTAAAATCATAAATAATTGTCAACACAGCAGCCCCATGGCTCGCATAAATAGTTCCCATCTGTTTTATGAGTAACAACAAAAATATCCTCAAAATATTGTTCTGAATAAATATTGATTTCCATTAAAATTTCCTTTTAGTATCTTTATTCTTTAAAGCTGCAATCTTAGAACTGCTCTTGCAGCAACAATAATTTTGTTATAATTATCAATATCATAACTATGAAGATAAAACAGCGGCTTAGGAATTTCTGTTTTACGATAGGTTGATTGTGCCCATGCTACTGAAGGTCCTGCTAAGATACTGAATTTGCCAAGATTGATACCAAAATATGGAATGAAACTTAGATAATTTATTGAGTCATTTTTCCAAAATAGTGATGATAAATAATTTGCTTCAGGGTTGAAAAAGAATACTTCACCTATAGGAATTATTGAACCAATCCCAAATCCAAGAGCAAAATTATCATATGAAAATTCATTGGTTTGGTTATAAGCAGCAATAATTGTGGAGTAAAATATTTCAACACCAATTTTAAATTCTACATTATATGTGTAAAATTCTGAAAAGCTGTATTCAATGGCCTTGTAGCCACCCTCTCGAACAACTGATATAAAACCTATTGGAATCCCATCTTCAATACTGTCGGTATAATTTACAAATCCAAGTTGATATCCTTTTATTCCACGGGGAGCGACATTTACAAATCCCAGTTGCATGCCATCTATTTTATCAGTTGAAGTATTTACAAAAGAAGCTTGCACCCCTTTTACATCACCCACAATAGTATTAACAAAACCAGCCTGAAAACCAGAGAAGTCTTTGCCTGTTACTGTATTAATAAAACCTGCCTGAAAGCCTGAGAAATCTTTACTTGTTGTTGTATTAACAAAACCAGCCTGAAACCCGGAGAAATTTTTACCTGTTGTTGTATTAACAAATCCAGGTTGAAAACCAATAAAATCTCCAATGGTTGTATTAACAAATCCTGCTTGTACACCGGAAAAGTTTTTTGTATTCCAATTTATAAAACCAAGTTGAAGAATATCATGGTTTCCTATTCCAAAATTAACAAATCCAATCAATGGAAATGGAAAAGGTTCATATATGGCATTAAAGAAAAAAGTATACAAATTTGATTTTGGCAAAGAGTGCCTATTTTCTTCTCCGCGGCTGCGGGTAGGTTCAGCATTGATCATTGTAAAATTATTTTCAGTAACCAAAATGCGTTTTTTTTCAATAAGAGTAACTTCGGTACGAAGTAAGTCGCCACCCTGCTGAAGAGTAATTCGGTACAGACCAGGTTCCAGCCCTAATTCCATGGGGCGCCCACTCTTTGTAATTTCAGCGATAAGATGATCCCGACTATTACGGATAGAAAGACGGCCTGTCAGGTTTTCGTCAAACATAATACCTGCAGAAGTTTGATTGATATCAGTGAGTACCACATCTCCGGTACCGTTTATCTGGATATCGTAGCTTGGATGTTGTGTTCCATATAAAGAGGTCTCTGTGCGAGAAATGGTTTCTGAATATGCGAAGCGGTAGAGTTCATTCAGTGTTACACGACCATCTCCAACAGAATCAGCAGCACCGCGAAGACCTGAAACAAGCGAATGGGTAAAATATGAAGCTGCGATCTTGTCAGACTCCTGCGATACTTCATTGATCGAACTTGATGTTAAAAATGCATACCCTTCTGCTGAAAAGGAACTGTCCATCAAAAATGGCAGAGTCTTTTCACCCCCTTTGAGCCGTGTAAATGCTCCGGAAGCACAGGAATCAAGGATAACTATGCGCATATCAGAAGGAATACTATTGATACGATCGCGAAGCTCGCGATAAGTATATTTCTCGCGATTTAAAAGCAAACCATCTTCATCAGAATGACCTGAATAGTAAAACACAATTTCGGTTCGCCTATTGTTTCCTGCTGCATGGAGTACTTGTTCATGCATAGCATCAATACGGTTGTTTATCTCTTTGATAGTTGGTTCAACAAGGAGAACGGAGTCTTTATTTGCAATACCGCCCATTTCAGAAAATACATTTATCATTGATTTGGCATCAGTTACTGCATAGCGCAGCATAACTCGCTCTCTGCCGCCATTATTCGATCCAATAAAAATCCCAAAGCGACGTGTGGTATTTTCTGTCTGAGCGCTAAAAAGTAAAATTGTTGCAGTAAAAAAATATAATAATATAAAAAAGATATTTCGTTTTATTTTCATGTGTTCCTCTTTTTATTGTTTTACTAAGGTAAATACTTTTATTTCGCAATCCTTAAAAGCAGAAGCTCCAAGGTGTTTAGCTTCCCGAGGATTTCCCCTAATCTCTCTGGCAAGCTGTTTCGCAGTAATTAATGTTGTTTCAATATCCATTGGAGTATCTCTTGCTACAAAAAAGAATATTTCGTAATCAGGAGCATCATCCAGTGTAAAAGCTTCGTCCAGATGGACACTCTTACCTGAAACCAGCAAAGTACTTTGCCGTGGTCTGTATGGATAATGCATTGTAACCGAAGATCTTCCATCTATAGAAAAAATTATTCCGTACTTTTCATTAGATTTAGCACTTGGTACTTTGTAAACAAGCTGGATAGTGTTTCCATCGCTGATATTGGATTGATCCGGTAATAGAGTAACCTCATTTGATGATCTCCCTCTAAGGTATACGTTCAATTCAATTGAACTACTTTCAATTGATGCACCTTTCATTCTATCCCCAAATTTCTCATGAACAGGATTTTTCAGGATAAAAAAGGGGAAAGCTATAACCATAACAATAGCAGCAATACAGAAACCCCAGGCATAATGAGGAATCCTGGATATTGGCTGAAATATGTGGCGTAAACTGAATCGCCGGGTATTTACAGGTTGTGAATTTTGATCTGCAGGGAAAAATGTTTCCAAAGGAAACTGTTCATAAAAATCATTATCAGCACGATCCAAATCAGCAAGAGCTGCAGCTAAAGTTTTATCCCTTGCAAGGGCTTTTTCAACCAGGAGTTTTTCCTCCTGTGTTATTTCTCCAATATGATATCGCTCCAGCAAAAAGGTTGAAATATGTACCCCCTCCGGGTATGAAGGGTGAAGATTTTCATTCAGTACCTTATTCATGACCGTTCTCCTTCCAATTTAAGTTTTGCACGGGCATTAAAGGAGAGAAGCCTCTTTCGAACTCCTGAAATAGATAGGCTCATTATTTCCCCAATTTCCCTTAGAGTCATGCCATCGCCGTGGTACATAAAACAGATCGCTCTGGTTGATTCTGATTCATTATGTAAAATAGCATCCATGAGCACTCCATCTTCTACTTTTTCAAATTGAGGATCATGCGCAGATAGGGGTAGTGTTTGACTCTCTATGGAACTGCTTTGCAATTTCCTCTGCCGAAGCAGGTTCAGGCAGATATTGGTAGCTATGGTATAGAGCAGGCTGGAGAGAAACTTTCCATGGAGCTGGTTGTTGTAGCGAAGCAGATTGACAAATACATCCTGAGCTGCATCCAGAGCTTCATCTTTGTTCTTCAGCAAACTTAAGCATCTGCGAAAGACCATGGGCGCATATTTTTTATAGCTCTCTTCAATATCAATTTTCATAACTCATACTAATATAACAAAAAAGAGGAGAAAATTTGCACCATATAGTTGTTTTTTTATTGAAATTTATTCTGGGATGGTTCATTTTGATTTTATTATACTGGTTCTTTTTTAGCCATTTTCTTTGTTAATATCTCAATAAAAAAAATAGTTAAAATTCCTAAAATACACCAAACAAAAGCTATTGCAAATTCACTGTTCATCTGCGGCATATTCCATTCAAAGCCAATTATTACTTCTTTTTCTCCAAATATTTCTGTAATAGATTTTTTCCATGGCCACAATGTTCCCAGGGAACCTAAAATAAAACCAGTCAGAATAGATATTGTTGAATCGTGAAAGTGTTTTAAAAGCCATGATAAGAAATGGGAAAAAGGGATCAATCCGGCAATAGCTCCGAAAATAAATGGTAAAAGTATTTCAAATCTGGCATGAATTATAGACTCGATCATAACAAGATGGTAGTTTCCCAATAATAGAAGCACAAAAGCGCCGCTGGTGCCTGGTAATACTTTGCAACATATTGCAATAGCCCCGCAGAGCATAAGATACCAAAGATTATCATTTTCCATACCCGGAGTTGCGATCGAAATATACGCGGCAATGATTGTTCCTGTTAAAAAAGCTGCAATGTATCCGGCATTCCATTTTTTTATTGTTTTTCCAAGAAAAAAAACAGAAGCAAATACCAGTCCAAAAAAGTAAGCCCAGATATAAATCGGGTAATCCCTAAAAAGAATCTCGAATAACTTTGCCAAAGAAACAATCGCTACCAGGTTTCCAAATATTATTGTCACAATGAAAATCAAATCCACATGTCGAGCAAATTCCTTAAATTTGCCTTTAAACAATAACTTGGCTGCAGATAAGTCAAATGATTTTATCGAGTTAATTATTCTTTCAAAAACTCCTGTGATCATGGCAATCGTACCACCGGAAACTCCGGGAATTGCATTTACCGAACCCATTGCAAGTCCTTTGATAAGTATAGTCAGGTATTCCTTAATCCATGTTATGTTCATATATTATGACGAGGTGCCTCAAGCACCATCTCCTTTTTTATCCGGCAATGCCGAAGCAACAGACCTATCGTAACATAAAGAGCTGTTGTTATAATACCTGAAATTGGCGATATCCATATCTCTTTGCCTGAAGCTATTGTTATATGCCCATCTATTATAAGATGATTTATTAAAGAGTCTTCCATCATGTGCAATAATACTACAGACCATATTGATTTTGTTATTCGATAAAGTTCAACAAACATTATTGACCAGCATATCATTCCAATAACTGCAATCATTGCAAAAACAAATCTTCCAACAGGTAAAACCTAATGCATATCTTCTTGCTGCAGAAAAAATAAATAATAGGGCAGATGCCATAATCCCCATACGCCGCCGACAATAAGATATAACCAAATATCTTTTATTTTTGTTTTCAGTAGTTTAGCAGCTAAGTATCCTCTCCAGACCGATTCTTCAAAAATATTTTTAATGAAATTGAAAATCAAAGTGCCAGCGAATCCTGCCAGATAAATATCAATCCTGAAATTTGAAAAACTGATCCAGTCAAATATTTTACCAAGTAAAAGGATAATAGCTGTTACCAGTGGATAGATAATCAGTGCAATAAAATACCATTTAATCTTTCCCTTGAAATTAGGTTTGATTCCTAAATCTTTCCATCCATCTCCTGCAAATGCTCTGAGCAACAGCGCTGCTATGAGCGGCAATACCAGCCAAATCATTATCCCTGGTGCTTCTTCATTCGGTCCAACATTTATTAATTTGTCAATCAATACACCAAGCCATCCGCATGACAATGAGATAAATATAAAAATGGAGATATTCCGAATACTTTTTCCCATAAGTTATTTATTTATTTCACTCAGGATTTTTTTGATTCCATCAAAATCATTTGTGCTGAACAAAATATCATATTCATCTGTTGGAATCAAAAGCACATTTCTTTTATCTGTTATATGTACCAATGCTTTACTGCCATTATTCAGATTCATCCAACCTGCATGATAACCAGGCATCCTGATACCATTGGTTTTTCCTTTTATATTATATTCCGGAGTATTGTATAGGTTTAATTTTCTTAATTCATTTACATTAATTTTTCTAATAGGGATTTTTTTTCCATAAAACAATGTCTTTATGGTCAGGAAATCTTTTGTAATAATCAGTTTTGTATTATTCATGTAATAAACTATACCTATAAGTGGAATAGCAATTAGAAGTAGTATGATTATGGGCATTATGTAACTAATTAGCTTTGGGGTAATAATATTATAAATAATCATATTTTGTTCCTTGGTTTTAATTATTGTATCCTGGCACAAAGGCGGTTACTCCCAATCATAATAATAAATTTTTTGAGTTATGAAAATCCTGATATTAATTTAATGCTCTCATGCTAGATGGCCCTTTTTTCAATAAAAAAGGCAAGCGATTTTAACAAAAACCTCTTGCCTTTTATAATAGACTTTAATGATTTTTATGCAGGTATTTTTTTATTGTATTCAGTTGCCAAAGCATTGGTATTTTTAATTATTATATGCATTGCAATAAAAGGTCCAACAATGATAAATGATCCCAATATGTACCATAATAAAACAGCAGCGCCGCTTTCTTTGATCTTGATACTATATTTTTCTCCGTTGTCTTGCAAACGGTCTCCAAGCATATAAAGCCAAACTAAATCATAAATGCCAAAAGTAATTAGTCCCAGCAACAATAATTTTAACAAGCCACCGGTTTTCTTCCCATCTCCTTCACAAATCATATTTACATCTTTTGCAAGTTTATAAATCCAGTAAAGCCCATAGAGTCCTAAAGTGATGATTGAAAGAAGTATCAATCCAACAAGACCACGTTTTTTTATCATATCAAACTCCTCAATAAAATATGTTACTTATAATAATAGCTACTATTTCTAATTTGTCAATCATACTTAAATAATTCACGCTTAGAAATATTGCTACAATTCTTTTTTAATATAATTATATTGATCTTCATTTATTGAAAATGCTTTGCAAATAATTTTGTCTATTTTATTCTGAAATAAAGATATCTTGGTGTTTTTTTTGGAAAATGTTTCATTGTACAAATCAAAAATAAATTGATGTGTTTTATCGGACAATATGGGCAATGGCAAATTCTTTAAATGCGACTTCAATACTTTTTTTGAATGGAATTTCTTTTTGAAAATAAATGTATATATATCGCTATTAAATAATGAAACAATTGTTTCCATTGGATAATTATTTGATATAAAAAGATTTGCGCTGTTTAATAGAAGAGTACCTCCTTTATCAAGAGTGCAAACAAGTTTGTCGCTTATGAAACGATAAACAATTTTATCTTGTCTATAATGATCAACAGGAGCAACTTGCTGATAGAGGGCTGGCTGGAATAAAAGATAATACCTGGGTTCCAAAAATCTATATCTATCAATATCTTTACCTCTAAATATAGGTTCTGATTTTAAAGTTTCCTTTTCGGTTAAATATTTTTTATTATTGCCTGTAACTATGCCAAGAGCAAAGATTGTGTTGTCTGATAGAGTAGTGTGTTCTGTGTTGTATATTCTATCGATGATCACACTATCCTCTGTTTTACTGGTAGCGCTAACTATATAATCAGGCGGTGCAATGCTTTGTATTGCTAGTTGATAATTGCTATTGTTTTTGTTTTGAATGAAAATACATTTTTCAGCAGAACTGTTTTTTAGGTGTAATAAAATACTTTCTGAAAGAACACTTTTAAAGGCTTTACCAAGTAACTTAATGGAAATATTGTTCTTCCTGTTAAAGAGATAACTTCTTATTTTTCTATGTGCTGCTACATTTAAAAACGAATAAGGGAGAAAAAAATAAAGCTCGCCATTTTTCTTTAACATTTTTGTTGTATTATATAAAGCTATGCTAAATATTTCTGATGTTTTAAGATCAGGGTATAATTTGCAGAGAGAATCTTTTTGTACAGCTGTAAATTTACTGCCCCATGGAGGATTAGTTATTATATAGTCAAATTGATCGCTATGGGTGTGGGACAATGTTATATCTTGTTTTGATATGTTTGGCATAATATTTTTATTATTAAAAAATAACGCCAGATTTATATAACAAATATTTAAAGCAATTTCATCAATATCCCTTGCAAATATTTTTGTTGGATCATGGGATTTTGATAGTATATTGAGTAAGATACTGCCACTTCCACAGCAGGGATCAAGCACTGTTTTATTAACCGGGATTTTTATCTCCTTTAATAAATCTGCTGGGGTATAATATGAACCTGAATTTGATTTTTGTGATATATTTTGTACTGATTGATAGAATGCGCCCAATATATCATCATCAAAATTGGGTATCTCATATTGAGTGTATAATTTTTTAACCTTACTTGAGTTGGGACTTTT
Organism: Spirochaetaceae bacterium; assembly: GCA_009783755.1. GTDB lineage: Bacteria > Spirochaetota > Spirochaetia > CADAEX01 > CADAEX01 > WQTU01. The sequence continues at coordinate 3,984 of WRCW01000022.1, read as the reverse complement.
TTTTATCCATTCAGAAAGCATTGTGTCAAGTTTTGAGTCTGTATTAATTTGCCAATTTGCATTGATTAGTTTGCTGGAGCGCAATATTGCAAATGAAACTGCCAATACCCATTCATCTATAGATAGATTTGAATTTTCAAAATCATTAACAATATTAGCAAGTAATTTTTTTCTATCTTTATTTGTTATACCCAGGTAACATAAAACTTTATTTTTCTGCAGGGTTCTGTTTGCTCTGGAATTGAGTCGCACCTGGTTATTTTTTATCGTATTGATTATATATTCAGCAGTATTTTGGGAATAACAATTTTTAGCATCTGGCGAAGGAATTACTTTAGTTTTTATCCAGTTATTAAGTGTAGCTACAGAAATATTCAGTTTCTCGGCTAATTTCTCCTTGCGCACTAAAGTATCCATAAAAAAATTATAGATTGCGGCAATGTGTTTGTCAATTAATCGATATTTTATCTATTTTTTCTCAGACAGATTCTTTATTTGTTGCTATTTTGACTTATCCTTTTTTTTATTTCATCAATAGGAAGTCCTTGATCCAATAATTCAAGCAAATGCTTTTTTTCTTCTTCACGACCTTCCTCGCGGCCAACAGCACGTCCTTCGGCGCGCCCTTCTTCTCGTTCTTCCTTGCGGGCAAAAGCAATTGCGTCTTCAGTGTTCCATTCAGTCAATATCATATTAAGAACCTCCGACCCATGAGTTTTAAGGTACTCTGTTAGTATATCATGACTTTTACAATATTTTATAGCCTTTTTTATTGCTTCTTCCAAATCGCCTAATTCTTTCCAGTATTCATGTATTTTAGTTATAAATACACAATATTCTGAAAGTTTTTTAGAACGATTAATAATCTCTTTGTTTCTTCCTTCATTGATGTTAAGTACTTTTACTTCTAACTCCAGTAAAGGATTATCATTTTCCATGAAATTGGGTTTTTCAAAAAGATCAGATAGTTTGTAAATATGTTTATCAGGAAAAATATCCTTGCCATTGTATAGTACATAAAATTCAGGCCTTGGGATGGAAATAGGTTTTCTTGAATATAATGTTTTCCCTTCGATTCTCTTTTCAAATACTCGAGCTATGTAGAGAAATAACCTAAATGCCATATTAGGGTTAATAGTACTTTGATGTTCAATTAGAATAACAAGTTTCCCTCCTATCTCAAAAGAGATATCATTGTAAGTATCCATGAACAGAACATTTTCAAGTGTGTTTATGGATACAGGAATATCATTGGGAAGAGAGATACCCTTAAGAGCGCAGTATAACTCTCTTAAGACATCAGGGGTACTGAATAGAGAAGTGAAAACACTATCTTTAAATTTTCTGTTTGTCTGCATAATAATTATATACATCATGAATATCCTGCTTGCTTCAAAAGGTAATAAAGATAAAGAATGATTTTAATTTAATCTTTAGCTTAAAGATATGATTAGGCAGAATAACGAACTGCTCAGTTCCCAGCGCTATCCGCCATCCTTGGCTAGCGCTGGGAATTAATCGGCTTAGCCATTGACAAGATTGCGGATATGTGTTTGTCAATTAATAATATGCAGGCTTATTTTATGGATAAGTTTTCCTGAAAACAGGAACTCTTGATAATACAGTAGTTTCAAGCCCGGATTTAATATTGTTTTTAAGGTAGTGATAGCCAAGTCCTGCGATCATAGCGCCGTTATCTCCGCAAAGTTTTAGGGAAGGGCTGTAAACTGTTATCCCTTTAAGTTCAGAAAGAGATTGCCTTAAATAAGAATTTGCGGCAACTCCGCCTCCTGTAACCACTGTTTTTATCCCTGTATTTTCTATAGCTTTTAAAAGCCGTTTTAAAAGCATATTGATCGCTGTTTTCTGAAAAGATGCAGCAATATTTTCATTGGTTTTTTCATACCCTTTGTTGTGAAACTGATCAAGCTGGTTTATAACTGCTGTTTTAAGGCCAGAATATGAAATATCGTACTGATGTTCTCCCTTGTGGAGGGAAGGATCAGGAAAAGAAAAAGCATTTGGATCACCAAGTTTAGAGAGTTTATCTATTACAACTCCTCCGGGATATCCCAGGTTATAAAACTTTGCAACTTTATCAAAAGCTTCACCGCACGCATCATCTATTGTTGTTCCCAGTATCTGCATATCTTCATAGCTTTTGATAATGGCTATTATTGTGTGCCCTCCTGAAACAAGAAGTCCAAGGTAAGGATAATTTATTTCGTTCTCAAGATGACTTGCATATATATGGGCAAAAATATGATCAACTGCAATAAAAGGTTTGCCAGAAGCAAAAGAGAGTCCTTTTGCAAAAGAGAGCCCTGTTAAAAGAGAGCCAGAAAGACCTGGCTTGTTTGTTACTGCAATTCCATTGATTTCATCAAAAGAAACTCCTGCTTCATCAAGAGCTTTTTTTACAACACTGTTGATCCATTTTACATGTGTACGGGATGCTATTTCCGGCACAACACCCATATAAGGCTTGTGAATTTCTATCTGTGAAGCCACAATATTTGAAAGTAAAATTCTGCCATCTGTTACTACAGCAGCTGAACATTCGTCACACGAGGTTTCAATTCCCAATACTTGCAAAATAACTTTCTCCTGTAGGAAAACTACTTAGATCTTTTATTGTAAAGCCTTCTTCAACAAGGGTTGGGTATATTTGAATCAATGTATTTGCCAACTCAGATGACCAGACATGGCCAATCATAACAGCATATCCCTTGTTCTGTGCTATTGCTTTACCAATATTTATTGATTCAAGTATAGCTTTTCGCTCATTGATGTTATCAAGAAAAACATCTCTATGCATAATAGTATAACCACTATCTGCTGCAACTTTTTTACATATTGAATCATGTGTAGTCATGCTGTCAATAAAGAAAAGGTTTTTATTATATAGATATTTAAAAATAATATTTATAATTTTTTCATCTGCTGTTATTGCAGAGCCCATGTGATTATTCATCCCAATAATTCCAGGAATAGAACTTATGTTATGTTCCAAAATATTTATTATCTCATTCTCCTGCATTTCTGACATTATTGCATGCGGTCCTGTGTCTCTATTGTTGATAGATTCCATGGGTTGGTGAAGTATAACTTTTTTCCCTTTTTTCAAGGCAAGTTCTGCACATTGTCTTGAATATTGAAGACCTGGAAGTACTGCTATTGTAATATCTCCGGGAAAATCAAGAAAAGGTTTTAATTTTTCTATATTGTATCCAGCATCATCAATAATAAAATAAAAAACTTTATTTTCTTTTTTTGGCGATACTATTGCTTTTGTTTTTAAAGAAGCAAGGGTGGTGTTTTCTTCTATTGTTTCTTTTATGTTATTCTTTGACAAAGTATCTGATTCTGTTTTATATGGTTCTGCTCTATATGATTCTGTTTTATTTAAAATATCCTGATCTTCTACATGTTTGGATAGTTGAGTTTTTTCTAAAGCCGCAGGGATTAGGGGAGTGAGGTAAGTAAGTACAATAATTAAAAGGGCTGTTAATAATAACAGCCCTGATATAAGTAATTTAATGCGCAGTTCAACTTTGCTCAAGTAAAACTCTTTTCTATATAGATTGAGATTTATATAACTGAAGATACATCATTTTTGCAATACCTAAATTTGCTGTTTGAGCCATTTTCTTTGCATAATCATCATAAAGCATATCTTCAAAAAAATCCCGGCCTGTGGCATCAGTAGGGGAGTCTGAAAAAGTTGTTTTTTCAACTGTTTTTCTCATTGAATCAAGCATCTGTTTTATAAATAATGCTTCAAAGTCAACACAAGCATTATATAGTTCTGTATTTTTTGGTGAAAACTTGGCTCCTGATGATGTTGCTTTTAGCTGTTCAAGTTTACTGTTGTTATAAAACATCATGCTGTTATTAATGCCGTCCATATATTACTTCCTTATGATCTCTTAAGGCTTGTTGCAATTCCAAGCATATTATCGGTTGTTTGTATTGCTTTGGAGT
>WRCW01000021.1 GCA_009783755.1 Spirochaetaceae bacterium | reverse complement strand
TAGAGCTTCTCTTAAAGCAAAACCTGTTCCATATAAGATAGGAACAATGATAGAACTTCCAGCAGCTGCATTAGGCGCTGGGGAAATTGCCCAATATGCTGAATTTTTCTCTTTTGGTACAAACGATTTAACTCAGACAACACTAGGTCTTTCAAGGGATGATTTTAATAACTTTATGCCAGACTATACAATGTTTGACTTAATACCTGCAAACCCCTTTGAAATCCTTGATTCAAATGTTAAAGAATTAGTATCTTTTGCAGTTCGAAGAGGAAAAATGACAAGACCCAATATTAAGCTTGGATTGTGCGGCGAACAGGGTGCAATTCCTGTAAATATTGAATTCTGTATTTCTGTAGGACTTAATTATGTATCATGTTCTACTTATTCTGTACCTATTGCAATACTTGCAGCAGCTCAGATACAGATGAAAAATGCAGGTAAATAAAAATAGTTATATAATTAAATAATAAAAAAGGCTGCCTAAAAAGCAGCCTTTTTTTAATTAAATAGAGCTTATTTTTGCCAGAGTTTAAATCTCTTTAATCCATCAATAACAACACGAGCACTCTTCTTAGTATCTGACTGAGGAACTCCTGCTTCTTTATTCAATGTTTGAGTAAAAAAGAATTCAAGATTTTTCAATACATCATCCAAATGATAAAAGATTAAAGCAAAGTTTACTCCTGTGGGTTTTAGGATAGTAAAAGAAGAATATGAAATAACAGGATTTTTACTTACCATAACTTTTGTTTGGTTTTTTGCTGTAACAATATCCAATTCAGCAAAACGTTGAGGTATGCTGTCTCCTTTTGCTCTGGTAAAAGGTTCCTGATATTTGTGTGGATAATTTGTAGGTTCTACAAGAACAAATATCTTGTGCCCATCTGCCTGAAATGTAAGAGAAGTTTCTCCTGCAAAGATTGCTTTTACATTATCATAGGCAATAACTTCATATATTGAATATGTTGATTTTTCACTAAAAAAAGATGATACAATATAACCGCCTTCCTCAGGCATTTTCCCTTCTTTATAAGCCTGAAAAAGATCCAGCGCTTTTGGCATATTACTACTCATTAGTTCCTCCTGTTATATATTATCATTATTGCATTAGACTGGAAAATATCAAGTATTTTTTTTAAACTTTTCTCCCAGTTTTTCGAATTTTACAGCAAAATCCTTTAAACCCTGGGATTTATATATTTTTGCTATATTATAATAGACTCTCCATTCCTTTTCATCCAATTCCAGAGCATTTTTAAATGCACTCAATGCAGTGTCATTTTTGTTTAACTTTGAAGCAAGAACTCCTATAGTAAGTTCAATATCTATATCATCTTTTAGATAATTTTTTGATTTTTCCAAAAGGCTAAGTGCTTTTTCTGCACCTGAAAGTTTATCTGTGCAATAAGCATAAGAGAGGAGATAATTAGAATTATTAGGGTATAATCGCAACATTTTTTTATAAATTAACATTGCTTTCTGAAAATCTCTAATATTTAAGTAGCATTTTGCCAGGAGCCTGTTTACATTTTCACTGCTTGCATATTCAGATGAATATTGTTCTATCTCTTTTATTGCTTTATCATAGCTTCCTGTTTTATAGAGATGATTGATATAATAACGCCTTATCTTGTTATCATCAGGAAATATTGAAAGATAATCCCTGAATACCTTAAGAATTTTACTTTTATCTCCAAGAAGATGATATGTTTTAATAAGACCAACATAAGCAGTAGAAAGCTCTTTATTATTTATTATTGCTTTTTGAAAATAATTTTCAGAATGACCAGGCATTTTAAGTCTTAGATATTGTTCTCCCAAAGCTTCTAAAAGATATGAGTCAGATTGATTATTTTCCATTTCATTATCTAATATCTTTATAACATCATTTGGATTTAATGAAAGTTTTGCTGCAGTTAATGCCAAATAGTAATTTATGACATTATCTGAAGGGAAATTATTAACTGCTTTCTTTAACTCTTTAAATAACTCTACAAAACGCTCTTGCAGCCACATAACCATTATTATTCCGTAAATGGCTTCAATTTTGTTATTCTCCCGGTTTAATACAAGTCTAAAATGATTTTCTGCTTTCTGATAACTCTTTAAGTGTCTAAATGCTTCTCCAATAAGAAGGTGTATTTCATTATCATAATAATTGCTTTTTAATACTTTCCTGGCGAAAAAAATAGCATCTTTATAATTATTTCTTTTAAATGCTTCTATTGCCAGCATCCTGTTTATATCAACATCATTTAAATATGTATTATCGATAGGAATATTTTTTTTAGAGAGTTCAATTATGATCTCAGATGCTTCATTAGTTTTTCCTTCTTTTAGTAATAAAGGAATTATCTGCATTTTAAGTAAATGGTCATTAGGATTAATTTTTGTAACATGATCATAAAGCTTTAGAGCTTCATTAATGCGTCCCTGTTCTTTTCTTACTTGAGCAAGATATATGGAAACAGAGGGGAGATCTTTATCAGTTTTTAATATAAATTCAAAAATATCGCCTGCTTCATCAACTCTTCCTGAATATAGATCTCTTATCCCTTTTAGATATAAAACATTCAAATAGGCATTATATATAAACCTGTTTTTTTGATCTGCATAGACAGCTTTTTCAAGATAATGCAGGGAAATAGATACTTTTTTTAACTTTAAATATGTTAATCCTGTAAGGCTTAATACTTCCGGATTATCAGGTACAAGTTCCAGGGTTTTTTTAAAACATTTTAGGGCTTTTATATAAAAACCAAGTATTAAATATGTTCTGCCCAGAAAAAAATACCCTTTTGGAGAATTTTCCTTATAAAAAATATAATATTGCAATGTCTGTACAGCTTTATAATACTCACCAAGCGCATGGTAGCTTCTCCCAAGATACAGGAAAGCTTCCGGAAGTTCATCTGTTTCTGCCACTATTTTTTCAAGAATAGTAGCTGAAACCGCATAATCTCTTTTTTTCCCGGTTTCAATAGCTTTTTGCAGTAATTTTTTATGTTTTTCAGCCACACTCTATTGTAACCTGAAAATCATAATAATTAAAAGTAATAATCAATATATTTGACAAAATCTTTACTTTTTGCAAAAATTAGCTATGGAATCCAGAGATCTTTTTAAGAATATTTCCCCCCTTGATCATAGATACTATCTGGCAAATAAAAATCTTTTTGAAGAACTAAGTAATTATCTTTCAGAAGAAGCATCCACAAAATATTGCGTAAAAGTCGAAGCAGCGCTACTTAAAACACATATTATTCTTAATTCCCACAAAGATAAGGAAAATCTGCTAAAAGAAGCTGATTCTCTTGAAAATTTAATAAATCCTGAAGAAGTTTATCAGGAAGAAGAAAAAACACAGCATAACATAAGAGCATTGGTCAATATTATAAAAAAGCATGTTTCAGATACCATTAAACCATATATACATCTTGGAGCTACTTCTGTTGATATACTCGACACTGCAACATCGCTTAAAATCAGGGATGTTACAAAAAATGTTGTCTTAAAGCTTCTTATGGAAATAGAAGAGCTTCTTATTGATATAAGCAGCAGAGAAGCAGAAACACCTCAGGTTGGGCGAACACATGGACAGCATGCTGTGCCAATAACATTGGGATTTGCAATATCAGAATATGTAGCCAGGCTTGGAAAATCAATTATCGAAATTACCAATAAATCCAAAGATTTGCGAGGAAAACTTTCCGGAGCTGTAGGCGCATATAATTCAACTTCTTTAATGGTTAAAAATCCTTTGCAAATGGAAGAGGATACTCTCTCTTATCTTGGTTTAAAACCATCAGAATATTCCACCCAGCTTGTTGAGCCTGAATATCTTTTAAGGCTTCTTCTTGAAATGAATGTAGCTTTTGGCATAATAGCAAACCTTGCAGATGATCTAAGGCATTTGCAACGATCTGAAATTTCTGAAATAAAGGAAATGTTTACAGAAACACAGGTAGGGTCATCTACAATGCCTCAAAAAAGAAATCCATGGAACAGCGAACATGTAAAAAGTTTATGGAAAACATTTGCTCCAAGAGTTATTACATTTTATATGGATCAGATTTCGGAACATCAAAGAGATTTAACTAATTCAGCTTCTCAAAGATTTATTGCTGATTATATTGCAGGTTTTTGCGCTGCTCTCAACAGAATGAAAAAAGTTCTTTCAACACTATATGTTGATAAAGATAATCTTAGAAAAAATCTTTCTTTTACAGGAGACCTTGTTCTTTCTGAAGCTGCATATATACTTCTTTCCTGTGCAGGAGAGCCTGATGCGCATGAAAAAATAAGGAAAATAACAATAGAATGTGAAAAGAACAATAAAAAGCTTTCTGAGCTTCTTATTAAAGATAAAGATATTTGGGATAAGATAGATTCACAACTTAAGAAAACAGTTGGAATCAATGCTTCTGTTTTCTTTTCAAATCCTGAATATTATAGGGGACAGTCTGTTCTAAAAGCAAAAGAACTGTCAAAAAAATATAGATCGGAAATGTTAAAAATTAAGGAGTATATTTTATGAGCAAGCTTACTATAAGCGAAGGGCTTAGCTATGATGATATTTTACTTGTACCTTCATTTACAGATGTTTTACCTGGTGAAGTTAATGTAAAATCAAAACTTTCAAAAGATATTCATTTGAATATTCCAATAGTATCTGCTGCAATGGATAGTGTTACTGATTCTACTCTTGCAATCGCAGTTGCTCTGGAAGGGGGCACAGGCGTTATCCACAGGAACTACACTCCTGAAAAACAGGCAGAAGAAGTTTCTAAAGTAAAAAGATATCTTAACTGGATAATACAGGAGCCGCAGATTGCAACTGAAGATACTACTATTGGGGCTATTAAGGATATAATGAACAAATATCATGCAACTGGAATTCCTGTTATAGATAAAAATAAAAAACTTTCAGGAATTATAACATCACGGGATTTAAGATTTTGTGATGATAATAATATACTTGTCAGGGATGTAATGACAAAAAATCCAATTGCAGAAGTAGGCTCTCCAACAGGCAATAGTGCAAGAGAGAAATTTGATAAATATAAAATTGAGAAACTTCCTATTATTGATGAAAATGGTTATGTTATTGGACTTGTTACATATAAAGATATGGACAAGAAAAAAAGCCATCCTGATGCCACTATTGATGGAAAAGGAAGACTAATAGTTGGAGCTGCAATATCTCCTATGGATTATGAACGGAGGATCCCTCTATTACTTGACTCAAAAGTAGATTTTGTTGTTATGGATACTGCAACAGGAGATTCAAAAAGCGTTATCGAGGCAATATATAATATAAAGAAAAAATACAAAATTACAATTATTGGAGGAAATGCAGCTACTGCTGAAGGAACAAAAAGACTTATTGATGCAGGTTCCGACTGCATCAAAATTGGTATTGGTCCTGGCTCTATTTGTACAACCAGAATTGTAACAGGAGTAGGGGTTCCACAGTTTAGTGCTGTATATTCCTGCTCCGAAGAAGCAGATAAGCAAGGAATACCAACAATAGCAGATGGTGGAATAAAATATTCAGGAGATATTGCAAAAGCAATAGGAGCAGGAGCAAGCACTGTTATGATTGGAAATCTCTTTGCAGGGCTTAAAGAATCCCCTGGTAAAGAAGTTATCTATGAAGGAAGAATATTTAAAGAATATAGAGGAATGGGCTCTATTGGTGCTATAATTGATGGTTCAGGAGATCGATATAGAATGACAGAAGAAGAAGATCCAGTTCCTGAAGGAATTGAAGGTAGAGTACCATATAAGGGAGAATTAAAACCTTTCCTTTATCAACTTATTGTGGGATTAAAAAAAGGTATGTTCTATTGCGGATGCAAAGATATAGATGCTATGCGCAATTATAAAAAATTTATAAAAATAACAGTTGCAGGTTTAAAAGAAAGCCATGTTCATGATGTTTCTATAACCAAAGAACCACCAAATTATACAAAGTAGGGGGTAGTATGAATTTAGTAATCATAGGAGCCCAGTGGGGCGATGAAGGTAAAGGCAAGATTGTAGATTATCTTGCAGAAGATGCTGATACAGTTATTAGATTTTCAGGCGGTGCAAATGCAGGTCATACTATTGTGCACAATGATATTACATATAAACTTCATCTTGTTCCATCGGGAATTATATATCCGGAAAAAACAGTATACATGGGAACAGCAATGGTTATTGATCTTGAATCTCTTTTCAATGAACTTGATACATTGGAAAAACAGGGAATCGAGTGGAAAGGAAGACTTTTTATCTCTGATAGAGCACATATTGTTTTTCCATCATATAAGCAAAAAGATATTGAAATGGAAAAAACAAGGCGTAACCCTATAGGGACAACAGGAAGGGGAATAGGTGTTGCTTATGCCTTAAAATCATATAGGGAAGGGATAAGGATCGGAGATATTTTTGACAAAGCTATATATAACATTCTTAGACCAGATGAAAAAGAGTATGTTGATAAATACAAAGATCTTCTAGAAAAAATGGTTGTTAATCTGGCAGATATCATGGCAAAAGAAAAAAATAAAAGAAAACTTTTTGAAGGTGCTCAGGGAGCTCTTCTTGATCCTGATATTGGAACATATCCTTATGTTTCATCCGGTTCTTCTTCTGCAGTAGGAGCCTGCACTGGAGGTGCAATAGGTCCGCTCGATATAGATAGAATACTTGGAGTTTTTAAGGCATATAACACAAGAGTTGGTAACGGTCCTTTCCCAACAGAATTCAATAATGAAACAGAAGGTGAACTCGAAAATACAATAAGAGAAACAGGAAGAGAATACGGCGTTACAACCGGAAGGCCAAGAAGAATTGGATATCTTGATCTTGTTGCATTAAAATATGTTTGTGCAATGAATTCAATAAATTCACTTGTTTTGACCCATATTGATATTTACGATGATATGAAAGATTTAAAAGCATGTGTTGCTTATAATATAAATGGAAAAGAAACAACATCATTTCCAACATCCATAACTTCTCTTGAAAATGCAAAACCTGTTTTTAAAACATTTAAAGGATGGGGTAAAAAAATAGGGGATGTTAAAGAGTACAGTCACCTTCCTGCAGAGACAAAAAACTATATAGAATTTATTGAAAAATTTACAGGAGTTTCTGTTGATATTATTTCTGTAGGATATCAAAGAAATGCAACAATGGTAAGAAAAAATATATGGACAAGATAATTGTTTTAGACTTTGGAAGCCAAACAGCACAACTAATTTCAAGACGCATAAGAGAAATAGGGATATATAGCGAAGTACTGCCGGGAGATATCAATATAAAAGATGTTGATATAACAGGGATCAAAGGGATCATTTTATCCGGCTCGCCTGAATCTGTATATGATAAAGATGCATATTTTGTTGATAAAACAATATATACTCTTGGAATTCCTCTTCTTGGGATATGCTATGGACTTCAGAGAATTACTGTTGATTTTAATGGAAAAGTTACTGCTCTTGAAAAAAATGAGTATGGCAGGTCTAATATAAAATATGTTTCAAAATCTAAACTATTTGAAAATGTACCAGAAAACTTTAATTCATGGATGAGTCATGGAGACAGTATAGAAAAACCAGGAGATGGTTTTGAGGTTATTGCACTTTCTGATCACCATATTGCAGCTGTCTATAATAAATCAAATAATATTTATGGCATACAATTTCATCCTGAAGTAACACACTGTGAGCATGGAAACAAAATACTTGAAAATTTTACAGCAAATATTTGTGGCGCAAAAAAAGAATGGAACATGGAGCTATATCTTGAAGATGTACGCAAAAATATAATTAACCAGGTAAAGGATAAAGATGTTCTTCTTTTAATCTCTGGAGGAGTAGATTCTACAGTAGTTGCTGCACTTTTACTAAAATCATTAAATCCTGAAAAAGTCCACCTTATGTATATCAATACAGGGCTAATGAGAAAGAATGAATCAACAGAAGTAGAGAATAATTTAAAAAAACTTGGGGCTAAATATTTTCATCATATAAATGCTTCACGTAAATTTCTTGAAGCATTAAAAGGAATAACTGATCCTGAAACAAAACGAAAGATAATCGGAGACCTTTTTATCACTGTACAACAGGAAGAGCTAAAAAAAGCAGGAATACCTAATAATGCGCTTCTTGCACAAGGAACACTATATACAGATTTAATTGAATCAGGAAAAGGTGTTGGGAAAAAAGCTCATGTAATAAAATCTCACCATAATGTAAAATCCCCGCTTGTTGAGGAAAAAAGAGAAAGAGGAGAAATCATAGAACCTCTAGATAAGCTTTACAAAGACGAAGTAAGAGAGCTTGGGAAAATAGTAGGAATCAGTGATGAAATCATAGGGAGGCACCCTTTCCCTGGTCCAGGACTTGCTGTAAGAATACTTGGAGAAGTAACAGAAGAGAAATGCGATCTTTTACGAGAAGCTGATTATATCTATATAAGCGAACTTAAAAAAAGAGGGCTCTATAATAAAATATGGCAGGCATTTCCAATATTGCTTCCAATAAGGTCTGTAGGAGTTACAGGTGATACAAGAAAATACGGTCATGTGCTTGCTCTGCGTGCAATAACATCAATAGATGGAATGACTGCGGATGTATTTCCAATGAATATTAAAGATCTTCTGGAAATATCTTCGCTGATCACAAATTCTATCCCCGGAATAGGCAGGGTAGTTTATGATGTTTCAAGCAAACCGCCTGCGACGATAGAGTGGGAGTAGATTTTTTATTATTGGGATTTTCTAATAAGTATTTTCATCCATATTGCGGAAATCATTTAAAACACGATCGACTCTGGCAATATGTTTGTTGATTATTGCATTATAATCAAGAAGTCCTTCCCTTATTCTATAGGACTCATCTTCCCAGGCCTGGATTTCCTCAAAACAGAACCATGATCTTTTTACCTGAGCATTCCATTTAAGAACTTCTGCCCAGTAAACTTTGGCATATTCATACGATTCTCTTGCTATTTCAAGGCTTCTAATATTTTCCCTTTGCCATGGAGCATTATAGAAATAAGCATGCATTTTATCATATTTGCTCCCAAGACCTATATATGATTCAACAAGTTTCAAGCTTACATGCATTCTGAAAAGAGTTCTATATCTTGCCCATTCTTCCTTATTTTTTATAACTGCAAGGGCATTTAAAGGGTTACAAAAATCAGATCTTAAAGCTCGTTCAAGATAAAAAATATTTTCAAGATAATCTTCCGGGTACTGGTAAAAATGCCTGTGATACAATTTATAGAACTGTTCTGCATATAATATTTTATATGAATAAAGAGATCCCAGAGGTAAAATTAAGAGTAATAATATAAAAAAGAATTTAAATTTAGCCACTACTATTATATCGGCATTGGGAAAAGGATTTTCCATATTTTTTCATTAATTATTTCAGGAGTTTCTTCTCCATTTATATAAAAGACTTTCATATCACTTTTATCAAACTTGTTTACACCATAACCATAATTATCCAGAATATGTTCCTGTAACAATATATCCTCAAAAATCTCTTTTTCATGACGAATTTCCATTCTTTTTTGACATTCTCGGGGGCTGGTTGCAATAAAAAAAAGATATTCAGGCAGAGGAAAATTGTTTATATCAACTACCCATTCAAGGTTGCAGTCAAGAGATTGATATGCTATTGAAGAAAAGAGATACCTGTCACATATTATCCACTTACCATTTTCCAGTTGCTGCATGATTCCATCTTTCCCATAAAGATGTTCATTTCTATCAGCTACAAATAATAAAGCTAATGTCTTATTATCCACAATTATCTTTTTTCTTAAAGCATCCCTAATAACTCTTCCAATAACGCCATCTGTAGGTTCCATAGTGGCAAAAGAGTCTATTTTATTTTTATCAAATCTCTGTTTTAGCATTTTTAGCTGGGTTGTTGTTCCTGACCCATCAAGACCTTCTAAAACTATAAATTTTTTTAAAATATTTTCCATTTTCATACTATTTTTCCTGCTACTTAATATTTTATCACAAAATATGCTATAATTTTAGTAACATTTATATAATATTAAGGTTATTAATTAAAGATATCTCAAAAAAAAGAGTTCTGGAGATAGAAAACTGCATAAAGTCTGGACTAAATTTATTTTAATTTTTCTCGTTTTATTTATGGTTTTAATAGCTTTCTTTCTCAACTATTATTTAGAAAGAAGAATTAATAGTTTTAAAGAAGCAGTTATAATTGGTCTTGAAAAAATAATAGACAGAACTATCACTTATGAAACTATTTCACCTTCTATTTTTCAATATATAGAAATCAGGAAACTATATATAACTGATCCAACTGGCAAATATGCATTAAAAATTGAAAAATTCAGAATTAATTTTAGTCTATCAAGAATGTTTTTTTTAAATAAAAATCCTATAGATATGATATATCTGGAGAATTCTTCAATCAATCTTGATACAGGATCTGATGAAAATATAATTGAAATAATTACAAATGCAATTGGAAAACCTAAAAGTGATCAAACATCAAAAAAACCAATTAATAATTTTTCCATAAAAGGGAGAAATATTTCAATTACTACTGCTTCTGATAAAGGAATTTACAGACTAAATAAGATTTTTGCAGATTTAAGAATTGAGGAATCTAAAGTAAATTTTTTAATAAAAACTAGTTTTTTAGCAGAAAATATTTCTTATAAAAATATAGGTGTTTTTCTTACTACAGATATCAAGATTGAAGGTTTCATGGATCTTTTATTACAAAAACATGATTATAACTTTGAAATCACTAATTTGAAAACAGATAATTTTAATATAAAAAAACAAAATCTTAATATACAGTATCAGGATAAAAAAATATCTGTTAGAAAAGTTAAAGATAGAGCCCCGATCGACCTAATAGTCGAGTATGACTTCTCTTTTAATATAATTTCTGCTTCTGCAAAATTTGAAAATTATTCACCAACTGACAGTGGTTTAATATTTAAATCTGATAATAAATATCCTTTTTTATTTAAATCAAAATATACCGGCAATATTGACTTGTTATATCATCTTGATAATGATGAAAATAAGTTAAGCTATAATGGAGATATTATCTCATCGCTGGATAAAACAATTTTCCCATTAGATAATAATTTTTCAATATCATTTTATGGTGATAATAATTATATAAATTTTTCACATCTTTTATTTGAAACAGAAAAAGGTAAATTATCTTATACTGGCTTATTGGATTTTAATACATTTCTCCCGGCAGGAACTTTAACACTTGCAGATTTCCAATATGGTTCTTTAAAAAGTATAAATAGTCAGCTCATTTTTGAACAAGCAGGAAAGAACAGTATAAAAACAGCTATAAATATCGAATATGGAAATAAAACAATAAATATAGCTGAATTAAAAATACTAAATAATAATAAAAGATATTCAATACAGTTATATTTAGAGACAGAAGAAGGGGGAATATTATCTTACTCTGGATTTTATTCAAATTCAGACAGACAATACCTGGAATCAGCTATAGTATTTGAAAATTTTGGACTGGATTATATAGCAGACATTTTTCTTCTTAATATTTTCAACGGGAAAAGAAATCCTGTATCAGATTTTAATTTAGATGCTTCAATAAAAATAAATACCAATTTTAAAACTTACAATATTGCTTCCAATAATATCAAAATATTTGATATTTCAGATACAGAACATTATATTTCAACTTCTATAAATATTGATGATAAATTTATTTCTGTAAGCGATATGGTAATTAACTTAAAAGATTATAAGGGAGCAGCGAAGCTCTATATTAATAAAACCAGTCCTGGAAAACATGACCTTGAATCTCTGCTTATAGTCAATAATGAGATTTATAATTTTGCAGGCATCATATATCCCGGAGCAGGGTTATTAATAACAGGAAATTACGATTTTTATTTTTCGCTATTTCAATCTGATACAAAATATGTATTTTATATTTTTTCAGAAAAACTTCCCATTTTCTTACCTAATAAAACTATTTCCTATCTCTCTTTACGAGTGAGCGGCTATAATGAAAACAACGGCAAATATAAAATAGTTGTACATAACAATACAATAACAGGAATTAAAACTTCTCAAACAATGATAGATGTTTCATTAAGCTGTTACATTATTAATAATAATATCAGGATAACCCGCATTACTTACACAGATTCTTTTTCAAAGCTTAATGGAATTGGAGATATATTTTTAAAAAGTAATCAGGAAATATATGGCTGGACATATATTTCAGATACCAGTAACAGAGAAAAATATCTTTTTAATATAGACATAAATAAAGATTTTTACTCAGCTTCAATTGATTTTAATAATTCACTTATGCAGAGGATAAATGGACAGCAAGCACTAGGAAAATTATCAGGACAACTGGTATATAAAAATCAGACAGGATTTCCTGAGGTATATATTACAGCTTCAACTAATGAAGCATTGCTTTTTGGAACTAATTTTTTACTTAATTTTGATTTTTATCTGTCAAATAAAGAAATATCAATTAATAGATTGGAACTTGAATATGGCACAAACAGAATTACTAATGGTAGAGGATATATTAACAGAGTAAACAGAGATTACCGTTTTACTTCTAAACTTATATCTAGTCAGTCAACAACAAATTCATTTGAAAGTAATCTAATATTAAATGGAGAATTATCTAAAACAGATTATACTAATAATTTATTTGATATATCTTTATCGCAATTTACAGATGGTATCTTTCTTTTAAGTAACGTAGATAATAATATTTCAAGTTATGATTACTGGCTTTTATCATTTATAAACACAAAAGAATATTTTTCTGTGTTAGGAGGACCGGAAAATTCAATTAATGTATATTACGATAAATCAGGATCATTTGATATATCTCTTAAAGAACCTTTGCCATTAAATGGGTTATTAAGTGGAACAGTAGAGGAAGGGAATATTCAAGCCACTTTCAAAGATATATCCTTAAATTTAAATATATTCACAAAAACATTATCAAAAACATATTTTAAACCTATAGCTGGAATTATTAAAGGAACTTTAAATATATCAGGAAAAGTAGTTGATCCTGATTTTTCAGGAGAACTATCAATCGAAGCATTGGAAGCTATTTCTCCAATAACTCCGCATCCAATAGAACCATTAAATTCATACATAGTATTTGATGGTAAAAGTTTATCTATACCAGACACACTGCTTAGATCACAACGATCAAAAGTCCTTTTTCAAATGGATGCACTAATAGATCGCTGGATTCCCAGAGAATATATTATGATATTCAGAACTCCTCCAGGCGGAACTGTATGGGTAAGAGATAGATTTGGATCTGTGGATGTCAATGGATATGCCTCAGGAGAAATAGCAATTGAAGAAAATAACGATATTACAACTATTTCTGGAAGAATCATTGTAAGCAGAACAATAGTTACGATGGTTGGTGATAAAGATGAGAATGAAATAGTTTCTAACACAGAAGATTCTACAGATGGAACAATAATTGATCTGGAATTAGTATCAGGATCAGGTATAGATTTTTACTGGCCATCTTTGAGAATACCGATTTTAAGAGCATCTGCAGCTGTAGGACAACAAATAAATATATATAGTGATTCAGTTACAAATACCTTTTCCATGACAGGAAGCATAAAAACAATAGGCGGAGAAATATTATATTTTAATCAGAACTTTTTTCTAAAAGAAGGTGTTATTTATTTTGATGAAGATGAAGATCTATTTGATCCCCATATTACAGCCAGAGCAGAAATGAGAGAGAGAACAGCTGATAATAGAGATATTAAAATATTTCTTGTACTTAATGATTGTCCATTAAGCAAATTTTCTCCCCGTTTTGAATCTAATCCTCCATTATCTGAATTTGATATATACAATCTTCTTGGACAAGGTATTTATAATCAGCTTGGAGGGGAAAATATTACCATCGGTTCGGCTATTGTCAGAGCAGGTTCGTATAGTACACACTTTTTAGGATTTTTGCGACCTTTTGAAACAGGTGTAAAAAATCTACTTAATCTAGATTTTTTCTTAATGAGGACACAGTTTTTACAAAGAGCCTTTCTTTATGATATATTTAGGGTAAGAGATTTAAGCTATACTGAAGATCAGGGATTAAACACATATTTAGATAATACATCGATTTTTATGGGAAAATATTTTGGAGATTACTTTTTTTTACAAGGTTTACTAAGATTAAGCACTTTAGATTTTGACAGACCGCGATATTCTTATTATGATATACCAGATTTCATGGGTATGTATCTTGAAACAGATATAAGCTTAGAAGTAGATACGCCTCTTGTTCTTATTGACTTTAGATTCTACCCACAAATTGCTAATTTTTATGATTCTTTACTTGATACAACTCTCCAGCTTTCATGGAGGTTCTCATTTTGATTAGGAGCTTATATGTTTTTTTGTAAAAGAACTTTCCTGCTTTGCTTTTTTATTTTATTTATCTTATCAGTCAATATACTTTTTGCTGATTGGTATTCAGATAAAATTATTACAGATATAAGATTTAAAGGATTGAACAATATATCGCAAAGTGAAGTTTCCTCTATTACGGCACAATTTATAGGAAGAAAGTTTTCCGATGAACTTCTTTGGGATATTCAGGGCAGATTATATGCTCTTGATTATTTTGAGGATATTATTCCAACTGCTATTCCCGGAATTGCTAATTTATCTAATTATGATCCTTTAAATACAGTAATTATTGAATTTAATGTTGCAGAACACCCTATTGTTAAAAGAATTCAAATTGTAGGAAATAAAAATATCAGAAGAAATCAGGTCCTGGATGTTGTATTGCTAAAACCAGGAGATATAATCACAAAAACTAAACTAAATATGGATGAAGATAATGTTTTAAACTTATATGTTGAAAAAGGCTTTCCTAATGTAGCAGTAACTGGAGAAAGAGGAAATATCGACAGTTCAAATGAAGCTGATGTTATATTTAAAATTGAAGAAGGGGCACAAACAAAAATCAGTGAAATCCGATTTCAAGGAAACTCTTTTGCCTCCAGCAATACTTTAAGAAAAACAATAAGCACAAAAAAACAATCTTTATTTTCAAAAGGACTTTTTCTTGAATTTAAAATAGAAGAAGATAAACAAGCTATATTAAAATACTATGGAGAAAAAGGTTTTATAGATGCCAGAGTATTAGATGTTATCCATGAACTTTCTGAAGATGCAGAAGGAAACAAGACAAATCTTACTATAACATTTGTAATTAGCGAGGGAAAACAATATCGATATACTGGAATGGTTTTTAGTGGAAATATTATTTTCAAAGATGAAGAATTATCAAAAAATCTTAGAATGAAATCAGGTGAAATTCTTAATAGAACAAAAGCAGAAGCTGATTTTTCAATGATTACTGACCTCTATTATGATGATGGATATATTTTTAATGTAATAACAAAAGAAGAAATAAGAAATGAAGAAGAATCTACGATTTCCTATGCAATAAGAATTGTGGAACAGGGGAGAGCTCACATTGAAAATATTATTGTCAGAGGAAATGATAAAACAAAAGAACATGTTATCATAAGAGAACTTCCTCTTGAAGTTGGAGATATATTCAGCAAGAAAAAAATAATACAGGGAATAGGAAACCTTCACAACCTTCAATATTTTGATGTAATAGAACCAGATACTCCTCCTGGAAGTGTAGAAGGTCTTATGGATCTGATTTTAAATGTTGAAGAAGGAAAAACAATAGATCTCCAATTTGGACTTACTTTTACAGCAATAGCAGGAGACATTCCTATTATGGCTTTTATAACATGGACAGACAGGAATTTTCTTGGCAATGGGCAGGAATTAAGTATAGGAGGAGAACTTTCCGGAAATACACAAAGAGTTACTTTAGGATTTAGAGAAAACTGGCTTATGGGCAGAAGATGGACAGGAGGGATTACCCTGGCTGTAACACATAAAACTACAGACCGTGCCCTGCAGGATATTCTTCCTCCTATATTTTCAGGAAACGATCTTGATAAGGGAGAAGTTCCTGATCCATTTATTGGAATAATGGTTGACCCAAACTCCGGAAAACCTTCTGATGCATCAAATGCAATAACTGATTATGAATATGCTTTAAGACGTGGATACCGTATACCAGATGCTTATCTTATGGAGTATGAGTTATGGGATGTATCTGTTGGATTAAGTACAGGATATACATGGCATACACCTATAGGCAGATTCAATACATCAACAGGATATATGTTTTCAAGAACATGGGCAGATTATGATGCTGCAATTTATAGGCCATATAACGAAACAATACGAGATAACTATCAAAATTGGCAAACTATTAACAGAGTCTGGTTAAGTGGTTATTGGGATACTCGAGATATAGTACATAATCCAACTAAAGGATTTTATTTGAAACAATCAGTTACTTATGTTGGAGGAATTTTACCATCTGCAAGAAATTATATATCGACAAATTCAAAAGGACAGTTTTTTTATACTCTATTTTCATTACCTGTCTTTAGAAGTTGGGAATTTAAAACAATACTTGGACTTAATTCTTCACTCTCTCTTATTTTTAAGCAATTAGATGGTACATTTGATATAACAACAGAAGATATGTTTTATATTGATGGCTTAACAATGGCAAGAGGCTGGGAACGTGTATATGATGGACAAGCATTATGGGATAACTGGGCTGAACTGAGAATTCCTATAATGGAAAGATTTATTTGGTGGGATTTTTTCTATAGTTTTACAGGTATATGGCCTGATAGATCATCATTTAAGAAGTATGATAAAAATGATTTTTACTACTCTTTAGGTGGAGGCATAAGACTTACAATACCTGGAATACCTATTGGATTTTATTTTGTAAAGCGTTATCAATATATTGATAATAAAATTGTCTGGCATAATGGTCCTCTTTTTACGAATTCCATGGCTCTTGATTTTGTTATTGGCTTTACACCAAGTTTTTATTAAGATTTAAAATTAAAGGTTTTAAAAGCTCCTTTATATGAGTTATATATAAGAACCTTTAAAATGTAGGAGATAAAAATGCGAAAATATCTGTTCTTTACTCTTTTTTTATTAAGCGGATCTCTTTTATATTCACAACAAATCGTAAGAATAGGGGTTCTTGATTACTCAAAAGTAATATCTTCGCTTTCATCAGGTGATTCAAGAGCTTTGCAGGAAATTGACAGGCTTGTTAAAAGTTATGAAGAAGGACTTGATAATATCAGAAAAGATATAGCTTCGCTTGAAGAAAAAAAACTTTATTTTGCAAGTCAGGGTGATGATTTCAATGCTCTAAAAATGGAGGAGCAGATAACTAAAAAAAGGGAATACATGAATGAATATAGCAGAGTAAGGCTTCAAAATATTGAAGATAGAAAAAAAAGAATAATGTTATCTCCTGAATTTCTGGTACAGATACTTAGAGAAATTGAATACATTGCAGAAAGTGAAGGCTTTTCAATGGTATTAAATTCCAGAGACCCTAACCTTATATGGTGGAGTCAATCTGTAGATATTACTGATTTAGTAATAAAAAGATTAGCTCCAAAAAATTAAAATATGTGTGATACTCCTGTAATACAGCAGTATAAAAAAATTAAAAGCCAATACCCGGATACAATTTTATTTTTCAGACTTGGTGATTTTTATGAAATGTTTGAAAATGATGCAAAAGAAGTTAGCTCAATACTTGATATAGTTCTTACAAAAAGACACACAATTCCAATGTGCGGCGTTCCTTATCATGCTGCTTCAAATTATATTGCAAGGTTGTTAAAAACTGGAAAAAAAATAGCAATATGTGAACAACTTTCAAATACCCCTCAAAAAGGATCAAAAATTGTAGAAAGAGAAGTTGTAGAAATAATAACTCCAGGAACTATAGTAAATGAAGATTATCTTGATAATAAAAACAATAATTATCTTGCAGCAATATGCAAATATAAAAATATAATATCATATTCATATGTCGATATATCAACAGGCGAATTTTGCGTAAATAGTTTTCCTTTTGAGGAAAAAGTATCTGAAGAAAATATTTTTCGAGAAATATTAAAAATTGCACCAAGTGAAATAATTATTCAAGAATCATTTATAGAAACTAATGAAGAGATAAAAAAAATAATATCTGGATATGGTAATGCAATAATAAACAGATATCCTGACTGGTATTTTAATTTAAATAATTCGCTTGAGATCTTAAAAAAGCATTTTAATGTTGCAACACTTAAAGGTTTTGGAATAGATGATAATTCTGCTGAAATAATTACTGCAGGAATTATTATTGAATACCTGCGGGATAATGCAGGTGTATTACTCTCTCATATTACAAATATAAATAAAATCAATATAAATAATAATCTGGAACTTGATGGAAAAACAATTAAAAATCTTGAAATAATACGAAACATGAATGATGGTTCTGCAAAAAATACATTATTAAATATTATTGATTATACAAAAACTTCAATGGGTGGAAGATTATTAAAAAAATGGATCCAGACACCATTAAAAAGTTGCAATCTAATAGATACAAGACTCGATCTTGTAGATTTTTTTTATAAAAACCAGCTTTTGCTTACAAAAATAAGGGCACATCTTTCATCATTAAACGATATTGAACGTTTCACTTCCAGACTCGCCTTAAATAAAATTAATGCAAAAGATTTACTGGGGCTTAATATTACTTTAAAAGCATTTCTGGATATTTCAAATACAGTTAGCGTAGCACCTTCAGATTGCGCAGCACCTTCAGATTGTGCAACACCTTCAGGTTACGCAGTATCTTCAGGTCACGTAGCGCCTTCTGGTGAATATAATGGCATCAATCTATTTAAATTTTTAGCTGATAAAAAAATATATGAAGAAGTTTTATCAATTACCAATATTCTTGATGCTGCTGTTTATGAAGACCCTCCTGTTACAATAACTGATGGAAACCTTATTAAAAAAGCTTATAACAGCGAACTTGATAAACTTCGTAATTTAAGAGATAACAGTCAGGAAATACTCAACCAATATATAGAAACAGAAAGAGAAAAAACCAATATTCCTAATTTAAAAATAAGATATAACAAAATAATTGGTTATTTTCTTGAAATAACAAAATCATATTTAGATAATATTCCGCAACACTTTATAAGAAGGCAATCCCTTGTTGGAAGCGAGCGTTACACAACAGAAAAACTTATTTCTCTTGAAACAGAACTCAACAGCGCTATGGAAAAAATAACAGTGCTTGAAAAAGAACTTTTTATTGAATTAAGAGATTCTATAAAAAAATATATACCATTTTTAAGAACTGTAGCAGAAAACCTCTCAGAAATTGATTGCATACAATCTTATGCTTATGCCGCAACAGCACGCGGATATACTCGCCCTAAAGTTAATAATAGTGAAGATATTATTATAAGAAATGGGAGACACCCTGTTGTTGAGGCAACACTTCCTCAGGGAGAATATATACCCAACGATGTTATACTTAATAAAAAAAAGTTTTTTGTAGTTTTAACAGGTCCAAATATGGCAGGCAAATCTACATTTTTAAGACAAACAGCTCTTATAATTCTTATGGCACAAGCTGGGATGTTTGTTCCGGCAGATAGTGCAGATATAGGTCTTGTTGATAAAATATTCTGCAGGGTAGGCTCATCTGATAATCTGGCAAGAGGTGAATCGACTTTTCTAACTGAAATGTCTGAAACCTCATATATTCTCAGAAATGCTACAGAAAATAGCCTTTTGCTAATGGATGAAGTTGGACGCGGAACAAGTACAGATGATGGACTATCTATTGCCAGAAGCATCTGTGAATACATTATAAAAAAGATCAAAGCAAAAACACTCTTTGCAACACATTACCATGAGCTGGCATATCTCGAATTACCCGAAATTGAGAACCTCTCTATGAATGCTGTAGAATCAGAAGGGAAGCTTGTTTTTCTTAAAAAAATAATAAAAGGGGCTTCCAATAAATCTTATGGCATAAATGTTGCAGAAATGGCAGGGATACCATATAGCATTATATCCAGAGCAGAAGAACTTCTGGAATTTTATGAAGAAAAAAGAGATGAAAAAGAAACAAAAACATATGATTCTAAAAAATCCACCAATCCTATTGATGCCTCACAGAATGAACTATTTAG
Source organism: Spirochaetaceae bacterium (assembly GCA_009783755.1). Classification (GTDB taxonomy): domain Bacteria; phylum Spirochaetota; class Spirochaetia; order CADAEX01; family CADAEX01; genus WQTU01. The sequence continues at coordinate 1,171 of WRCW01000021.1, read as the reverse complement.
CGAAGAACATATAGTTTCAAAAGATATCCAATCAATCGATATCAATAATATTACACCTATTGAAGCTCTAAAACATATAGAAAATTGGCAAAAAAGATTGAATTAGTATATCTCTATTACTTGTTTATTATATATGCTCCTAAATCCTGTTTTTGATTTTTTCTTTCCTGTAAAATGCTCTTTATGCGGAGCCATTGTAAGAAACATAAGCAACAATAAATTATTCTGCAAAAATTGTGCTGAAATAATTCCTGAAATATATCCTGATGATAATAATAAATGCAGGGTTTGCAGCAGAGAGCTGATTTCCGAGATAGATATATGCACAATATGCAGAAAAAGGAAATATCATTTCTCTAAAAATATTTCATTGTGGGATTATAATAATCATTATATAAAAACACTTATCCATAACTATAAATTTAAAGATAAGAAAAAAATTGCATATTTCTTTGCTTATTCAATTTTTAAGATTTATAGTAGTAACACTGATTTTAAGGATATTCCTGTAATTCCAGCTCCATGCAGCAGAAAAAGAATAATAAAATATGGATGGGATCATATGAAATATCTATCATCAATTCTATCTAAAAAATATTCTATCAAAATATTTCATATTTTTACAAAGAAAAAAACCAAAGATCAAAAAGAATTGGATTATGAAAAAAGGCAAACAACTCTTATAAATCAGATTAAAGTATCTGATAAAATTATATCAAAATGTCTAAAAATCAGTAATATAGCGATTTTTATTGATGATGTTTTTACTACAGGAGCAACTGCCAGTTATTGTTCAAAACTCTTATTGGATCATGGTTTTAATAAAATAATTGTAATAACATTAGCACTTGATTAAAAAATAATAATTTGATATAGTTTATATAGATTCAATATTAGTTTGGTTTAAAAGAGTCGTAAAAACGACTCTTTTTTTTGTATTAAGGGCAATCGAAGAGCAATATATAGTGTAAAAAAATGGATTTTATTGAAAATAAAAGCGAATATTATCAAATTATTGAACCAGTAGTAATTTCGTATGGTTTTGAGATAGTTGAAATAAACGAAAAAAATCGTACAGATGGTCTATATATTAATATAGTTTTATATTCGCCAAAAGGAATATCATTAAATGATTGCAGTAAGGTTCATAAAACTGTACAGGGAAGGTTGG
>WRCW01000020.1 GCA_009783755.1 Spirochaetaceae bacterium | reverse complement strand
TGTTTGAAAATTCATATATCAAAAATATTTTTTAAATATTTTTTCCTTTTGCTTTTTTTGACTCTTCGGCTTTCCTTGCTATCTTTTTCCATGCGCTGGTAAAACCCATTGCTTTTTTCATAAAAGAAAGAGTTATTGCTGCTTCTTCCCTCATTTTCATTGTGCCATCAAACAATATCTCTTCTACAAATCCTTTTTTTTCTTCATACATAGCGCGCTTTTCTCTTATGGGGTCCAGAAAAATATTGATTGCCTTTGCCAGTTTCTGCTTGACTTCCACATCGCCTACTTTACCCTTTTTATATCTGGCTTTTAGATCCTGCACTTCTTCAATATTTGGATTAAAAGCATCATGATAAATAAAAACAGGATTACCTTCCACTTTGCCTGGAATATCTGCTCTTATCCTTGCAGGATCTGTATACATTCCGCCAACTTTTTTTTCAACTTCTTTGGCACTATCAGAAAGCATAATTGCATTGCCCAAAGATTTTGACATTTTTGCATTGCCATCTGTTCCTATAAGAGTTGGAACATCCCCTATCATTGGATCTGGCAATGGAAAAACTTCTTCATATAATGAATTAAATTTTTTTGCTATTTCTCTTGAAAGCTCAACATGAGACTCATTATCTTTTCCTACAGGAACAAGATTAGCCCGAGGCATAAGAATATCTGCTGCCTGAAGCACAGGATAGCCAAGCAGACCAAAAGGGAGTTCTGAAAGATTTGCTGATTTAGCCATATCTTTTATACTTGGAATTCTTTGAAGTCTGGGAACTGTCACAAGCATCTCAAAAAACAAATTCATCTCATATACTTCATGTACTGCAGATTGAAGATAGATAACAGATTTTAAAGGATCAATCCCGCATGCAAGATAATCAAGAACAAGTTCACGGGAATTGGATACAATATTCTCTATATCTTCTTTTAATGGTTTTGTAGTAAGCATGTGTAAATCTGCTATGATAAAAAAACATTCATATTTATCCTGGAGTTCCACTCTGTTTTTTATTGACCCTACATAATGACCAAGATGGAGTTTACCTGTAGGTCTGTCTCCGGTTAAAATTCTTTTTTTATCCATTAGATTCATCCTTGTTGCTGCAAGATTTTTTCATTTTTATTTTTATCTTTTTTGGTTGAAAACCAGTACCCATCATAACTCCTAATGGTTTAAAGAAAGGGATACTCAAACAAATTGTTTTAATAGCTATTGTAATGGGAACAGCCAGCAGTGCACCTATAGGCCCCCATAACCATCCCCAAAAAGCCAGAGAAAATATTATTATTGTGATACTAAGATTAAGTCTATCTCCCTGAAGCTTTGGATCAATAATGCTTCCAAGCGTCATCTGCAGTGCAGTCATGGAGCTGGCAACCAGAAAAATCATTCCAATAGAAGGATAGAATTGTACTATTGATTGAAGGCTTATGCATATTACTACAAATATTGAGCCAACAACTGGTATAAAGTTTAGAAAAAATGCCATTAATCCCCAAATAGGAGCAAAATCAAGTCCTATAATAAGGAGAAGGATCCATGTTAAAATGCCGGTAACTGCACTGATAAATGCTTTTACAGCCAAATATTTACCTACATCTTTTGTTATCCTGGTTATAACTATGATAATTTTCCTCTTTGCTTTTGGAAAAGCTTCGGTAAGCTTATTTTTAAAAATCGAATATTCAAGAAACAAAAAGAGAATCAATATGAAAATTATAAAACTAAATCCTGCAAACCTTGTTATTGAATTTGAAAATGCAATAAGAGAACTTCTGGCAAGTTTTCCCCAGTCATATTCGAGAAAAAAATCTGCTGTTGTAATTGAAAAATTTGCTATTATTTTTTGAGTTAAGTCTTTATATATTTCCTTTAGTTGTTCAATATACCAGGGAAGGTGGAGAGTGAAAGTAGTAATACTCTTATATAAAAGAATTACTACCAGATAAAAAGCTCCGACAAGAACCGAAAGAATTATAATGATTCCCACGATTTTATGAATTCTGATTTTCTCCATTGCCATTATAAGTGGATAAAGTATAAAAGAAAATAACAATGCTATAACCATCGGCATTATGACAGAACTGGCTATTTTAAAAACAATTCCGACAGCGATAACAGCAATTACTCCCAAAAAAACAACACTAAGTTTTTTATCCCTCATATCGTGATATTACTATAATAAGGCTAAATATTTAATAGTATGAAACCTATTTTTTAAATATATTTAATTTTTTATGATATATTATTTCTATGGAGTAAATATGATTTATAAATTTAAAGATAAAGCTCCGGATATCAATAAAGCTGCTTTTGTAGCAGATAGTGCAGATATTATCGGAGAAGTTACATTGGGAGAAGATTCCACAATATGGTTTAATACTGTTCTCAGAGGAGATATAGCTCCTGTTATAGTTGGAAAAGGGACAAACATTCAGGAAGGATCTGTGCTGCATGTAGAAACCAATACACCATGTATTGTTGGAGATAATGTTACAGTAGGGCATGGAGCAATCATACATGGAACAAAAATAGGCAGCAGATCTCTTATTGGAATGGGTGCAATAATCTTAAGCAATTCAGAGATAGGAGAAGATTCTGTTGTAGGAGCAGGTGCGCTTGTGACAGAAGGGAAAATATTCCCGCCAAGATCTCTTATAGTTGGAGCTCCTGCCAGAAAAATTAGAGAAATTTCTGACTCTGATATGGAAAGATTAAAAAAAGGGGCAGAAGAATATATTAAACTGGGAAGAGAACTTACAAAAAAACAAGACTAACCTTAAAAATGAGAGCCTTTTTATATACCACTAGGTAGTATGACCCCAGATAGCTGTCATTATATGACGCAGCCTTGTTCTTACCAGAGCATAAGAGTAATATTTTAACCCAAGCTGATAGTTCTTATAAACCATTCTGTCTCTTACTTCCTTATTATTAAGAACTCTTTCTACATTGGTAATTGTTTCATCAGAAACAAAGTCTTCCATTTCAAGAGCTCTAAATCCCTTAGGTCGAATATCATAATAATAAATTGAATAGTTATTAACAAAAATGGGTTTTTTATAATAAATAGCTTCAAGGAAAGCATTTCCAAATCCTTCAAATACAGAAGGATAGGTTACAAGATCACAGCAATTATAAATATCTTCAAGAGTATATACCTTAGTGCCATCTTCCCGTATATATCTTTTTTTATCGGTTATTATATCATCTGCAAATATAGCCTTAACGCCCATAAGCTTAATATAATCTTTGACTCTATTGAGATAAACGTATCCTTCATCGCCTGAAGCATGGGATACAACAAGCGCTGCTTTTCTTTTCATCCTTGCAACAAGCTCTATTGCATGCTCTATCCCTTTCCGTTGGACAATCCTTGTTGGCTGGAGAAATAGCAGTTCATCTTCTTCAAGTCCAATATTTTTTTTCAAATCAGTAATATATTCATCTGGTGGAGCAGGAGGTTTTTCAAAATCCATGACATTTGGTATAAGAATACCTGCAAGTCCTGTCCTTAGTCCCAACTGATGCTGTCCTGATGAATTGATTACAACATGAAACATTGAAGGAAAACTGGGAGGGAAGCAGGAGTTAAGATAATCCCATACAGCATTTCTTAAAAATCTTTTTCTTTCCCAAAAAAAATCATGATGATGCGCAATAGTAGGAATAGTTGTTTCAGCAATAAAATCTGTTATTGCTATTCCAAGAGGTATATTAAGAGGAATTGTAAGAGCATTCTCCGGAATAATAAGGTCAATATCAAATTTATTTACGAAATCATATATTTTTTGTTTTATTGTCTTTTTTAATTCATAAATTACTTCTGTAGTTTCTTTTGTTCTTAAGCTGCGACCAAATAACCTTTTATTAAGATCTTTTATAATAGGACTCTGAAAATGGAGAAGAGGATCTGCCATTGATCTTTCAGGAGGTGTATCCACTTCGCCTGCCAGAAAAAAACATTCATGCCCTTCTTCCTGTAAAACTGATGCCCATTTTGCTGTTTCCAGAGAAACTCCGTCTGTTCCTGCAAAACGTAAAGAAATAAACCCTATTTTTTTACCCATATTTACTCCGCGATACTGGTCAAAGTTACCTTAATGGAAATCAAGGTAGATACAGATTAATTACTATATATTATTATCATTTATGATTTTATACAACGAATTTAAAATTCATTTCCTTTTATTTATAATTTTTAAAAAATTATAATTTTTTAAAGAGGCATTTTAAGTTTTAATTAAAAATATGAAGTATTAGAATAATTACATTGATCAATAAAAAAGCTGTGCTTAGCTAGCACAGCTTTAAGCTTTTAAAAACTTATTTTTGTTTTACAAATTAAAGATAGAAGTTATTTCCTGATCTCTATTTTTTTTGATTCTCTCTTTTCTTTTTTTAGAATATCAAGCGCTAATATACCATTAGTAAATTTAGCTTCGACCTTTTCTTCATTAGCATTTTCCGGGAGTGCAAAAGATCTATAATATTTCTCTACCCTCTCAGAGATAAGATGTCTATCTTTCCCCTTATCTTCTTCTTTGGTTTCTTTCTCTGCTTTTACTGTAAGAACATTTTTTTCGATCCTTACATCAATTTCATCTTCAGTAAATCCAGGAAGTTCGATTTCAAAACCATAGCTTTTATCTTTCTCTATAATATCAGCAATAGGTTTTTTAAAATTATCACTCAGGCTGATATCAAAAAAATCTTCCAGAAAATTATTCCACACAGGGCTGTGGATCGTTCCAAATGGTTTGTAAGTTACTATCTTGTTCATATCTTTCCTCCTAAAATTATTTATATTTTACATTAATTATAATGCAATTATTGTGCCAACTTCAAAAAAATCTTATAATTACTTATAATATAAAGAGTTATTTTATAATTTAATTTTTTGGTAAAAAATTAAAAATCATTTAAATGTGTCATTATAACACAGAGACTGATTTTCGATTATTTCTTGTATCATTTTGCTACAACAAGATATTTTTTTTATTATTGATGCGCTCTTAAAACATTTTTATTTAATATTTATGGTAGATGAAGTAATATAGGTTTTAAGGATTTTACCTCACCCTTGGCAGGGTATATAATTTTATGATAACAGATAAAGAACTAACTTATAAAGAAATATTGAAATTCTGGTGTCCTCTTGCTCTTATGTGGATCGTTATGGGGCTTGAGATGCCTACAATAAATTCAGTAATAGCAAGAATGTCTTTTCCAAAAGAAAATCTTGCTATTTTTGGTATTATTTTCGCACTAAGCCTTGTTATTGAAGGGCCAATTATTCAAATGCTTTCTGCGGCTAATGCGCTATCAACAAGCTACAATAATTATAAAAGACTCTCGAAATTTTTATTATTTACCCTTTTTATCCTGACAGCTATTCATATTTTATGCTGCATGCCTCAAGTATTTAATTTTATTGCAAAAAAACTTTTTAATCTGAATGATGAATTTATAACTCCTGCGCGGATAACACTTACAATTATGATTCCATGGACGCCAGCCATAGGATATCGGAGAATGTGGCAGGGTGTTCTTATAAGGGCAGGGAAAACATATTCTGTAACAGTTATAATGGTAATAAGGATGATGGCAACATTTATAGTTCTTTTTATTGGATACTTTTTTACAAATATCAGAGGCGCTTATATTGCTGCAGCTTCTTTAAGTATAGGTGTCACAACAGGCGCTGTAGTAGCAGCTATTTTTGCATCAAAAACAATACAAGAAAAGAAAAAAGTATCTGATAATGCTACTGCTATATCATGGAAAGCTCTTTTTATTTTCTATCTTCCGCTTGCTTTTACCTCATTTATAACAATGGCAAACAGACCAATAATTTCTGCCGGAATTACACGCGGTCTCCTTCCATTAGAATCACTTGCACTATGGCCTGTTATATATTCATTTGTTTTTATTTTCCAAAGTTTTTCATATTCTTTTCAGGAAGCAGCAATTGCTTTAATTTCAGGGAAAAAAAATAACAGGATGTTACTTAATAGTATTATTTTCATAGGAGCAACAACTCTTTTATTATATGTTACTGCAGTAATTACCCCTTTTGGAAGAGTTCTTTTTTTATCAAAAATATCAGGATTGCCCGAAGATCTTATTTCATTATCAATAATTCCTCTTGTAATAATGACAACTGTTTCATTAGCAGTTCCTGTAATTGCATGGTTTCGCGCAGTTAATATCCATAATAAAACAACAGGAAGTGTTGCTATTGCTGTTGCTATTAATCTATGTGTCGTAGTAACTGGAATGAGTTTGCTTAATCTGTTCTTTTCAATACAAGGAATCATGGCAGCAGCAATATCATTTACAGCAGCTGTCTGCTCAGAAGCAATTTTTCTTATTATTGCTGCAAAGCGGACTGCAACAGTGAAACTGCGCAGCAGTCCTGCACCGTGACAAGTCCCCAGCTAAAAGCCCATGAAGAATGTCGCGATCTTTGCCTATAAACTACCAAGGCTAAAATCGCCATATATCTTAAGACAAAGACCATCCTTGTTAACATAAAGTTTTCTTTCAGGAAAATATTCTGCAAGTTTTTCTTCCAGCAGCTCTTTTACTTTTTCTTCTACTTCTTTTATATGGAGAGGATCGATTTTCTCAAGAGTTACAAATCTGATTTCTATTGCATATCCTTTGCCGTATACAGAGCCAAATCCTGCAGTATAGCTTGCGCCTACATTAAAAAGTCCATCATGCGATTTATTACTCGCCTCTCCTCTTGGAAGTCTTGCAGGATGAAGGGCATAAAGATCACCGTAATAATCTTCAAGATAATCATCAATTTCATCAAATACCCTCTTCAGAGTTTGATCAAATTTAATCACCTTTGGGTGTGATATCTCCACTAGAGTTTTTCTCCTTACTTACGGACTTAGAAGTCTAGACAGACCATCAAACTTATTTATTAACTATTCTATCTGTATTTGAAGTTTTGAGCTATATAAAGGATTATAGCATAAAACCCCTTTTTCCGTAAAACTTTCCATTAAAGTAATAGAGTTGCAATCAAAAGTTATTTTAGGCAAATTAATCTCTTTTGCAATAATATTAAAATCATTTTTAAATTTGATTCTTCTCCCAAGAGTTATATGCGGAGTAAATTCTTTTCCTTCTTTTTTAAATCCTGATTTAATAAATTCTTCTTCAAGGAGAGTTGAAAGTTTCCATAGATTTTCTGCTCCCCTGTCTATTCCCAGAAATAAAGTAGCTCCTTCGACTCTCTTAAAGCAGCCTGTATTGCCTGAAGTAAAAATAAAGGAAGTAGACTCTTCAGCAGTCCTATCCATTACAAATATGATTTTAGAAACTAATTCTTTTTCAACTTCTCCCAAAAATTTTAATGTGACATGATAATTTTCAATCCTTGTAAATGTCCCTTTGATTGATTGAGATTTATACTGTTTTTGAATTTCATAAATAGATTTTTTATTTTTATCTTCAATTTGTGCTGCAATAAACAGTCTCATGTTTTATCCTTGCTGAACCAGCTATCACTCACCACAAATCAATTCTTCTGTATCTGTACCTGTATTGTAACAGGCCTATTTAAAAACGCATTCCATAATCCAGTTTTATGGCTACACGACCTTTATCAATTCTTTCGCCAATAATCGGGAATCCTACAGTAAATAAACAATTTCCAAGGAAAAGCAATTCAGAAAACAGGGTAAATCCTGTTGACATAAGAACTCCGGATCCATCCTCTTTATACCCTTCCAGTTTATCAAAATAGCAGGTATCAAAAAAAGCAAGAACTCCAGGACGTAATATTTTTGATCCTTTACCATTCTTGATTTGCGGCATTATAAATCTAATATCAAAATTATTTATTATTTTTATTTCGCTATCGAAACGCCGATTTTCAAATCCTCTTACCCTACCACCACATCCATCTGCTGGTCTTAGAACTCCATATGTCTGCCTGACAGGTAATGGGATATCATTTCCAAAAACATAATCCACTCCGACAGAATCTACCAGATAGATAGCTTTTATTGATTTATCTGTACGTTTTGTTTCATAAAGCGGATGAAAATATTTTACATTTATAAACAGTTTTGTAAAATCAGCTATCCCTATATTATCATTAAAAAACCATTTCGGGCCTATTTCTGCTGCTACTTCTGTATGAAGACCTTTCCTAAGTCCTGTATCCTTATAAAAAAGAGTATCATCCAATATCAAAGCAACAATAAAAGTATTATAAAGCACTCCATCTTTATCAGGTCGTATGGAATCAAACAATATACTATTCTGGTTAGCCATATTAAAATTCCATGCACGCATAGCCCTATATTTCAGCAGAATTGATAAAAGATTTTTATTGGTTTTATCATTCCATAATAATCCCTGTTCAATCCCTAAACCCCAGTTTGCATTTGCTCTGGTAAAGGTATAATCAAGATCACTATCTTCTGTATAAATATCATTTTCATCCCTATAATACCCCATCCAATTTGCAGCGCCTCCAATGGTAAGGGTGAAAATTGTATCCTTCCCTTCCAAAAAACCATTCGTAAGACGATAACAAAAATCAACATCAACTCCCCATGTTAGCAATCGTTCTTCAAGATAAAAATCTCCCAACTCTTCAGAAAAAAGAGAAAAAACAGAGATCAATAATATCAATAACAATAAAATCGGTTTGTGCACCATATTAGTTTTTCCTGGCAAGAATTTCTTTGAAATATTTGAAAAACAGTTCATTTTCTTTTTTCCTTCCTATTGTGACCCTTATACATGAAGGGAAGTTATAGTTTTTGGTGGGACGTACGATAATTCCTTTTTTTATAAGTTTTTCTGCAACAGATGCTCCATCAATACCTGTATCAATGAGAATATAGTTGGTCTGGCTCTTATAATATTTTAGACCCATTTTATCCAGTTCAGAATAATAGTATTTTTTCTCTATATTGGTTTCACTTAATGTCTTGTTAAAAAAATCTTTATCATCCAGAGCATGAAGAGCAAGATTTTCTGCAACCAAAGAAACATCAAATGGTGGTTTAACTCTTTGCACCAAATTTATAAACTCCGGATTGCTTACGCCATAACCGATCCGCACACCTGCGAGTCCATATATTTTAGAAAAAGTACGGAGTATAAAAAGATTTTTTATCCCTTCGCGTATCATGCCAAGGGAATCTGGCGTATATTCCTCTTCTGTAAATTCTATGTAAGCTTCATCAAGAAACAGGATGATTCTTTCAGGAATACTTTTAATAAAATCTGTTAGCTCTTTTACAGGCAGAGCTTCTCCGGTTGGATTATTTGGATTACAGAGATAGATAACTTTTGTCTTATCTGTAATTTTTTTATAAATATCATCAATATCTATCAATGTCCCTTTCATTTTTGTAAAAACAGGAACACCTCTCATAATTCTTGTAACTATCTCATATACTGAAAATGTTATTTCAGGGATTAGGGCTTCATCTCCATCATTAATAAAAGCCATTCCAAAATTATATATAACCCCGTCCCCTCCGTTACCTATAGTAATATTTTCAGGTTTAAGGTTTAATTTTTGTGCAAATTTTGCCATCAATTCTGGATTGTAAATTTCAGGATATCTGTGAAGTTGATCTTCAAGCTCCCTGTAGAGAGCCCGTGCTTTATTGGATGCTCCATTTGGATTTTCATTGGAAGCCATCTTATAAATTTCAGCAAGGCCAATCTCTCTTTCTACCTGCTTTATTGATTTACCGGGGATATATTCTTTTATTTTTAAAATGCCGCTGTTTGCATAGTCCTTAATATTCAATATTTTACTCCGTAATCCAAGAGATTTTTTTTAAAAAATGGAGGTAATATTCATGATTCTCTATAACCAAAGATGAGTTTACACTAAAAAACAGTAAAATACAATTAGCTTATTTTATAAATATTTTTACAATCAAAGGATAAATAAGTATAACACTCAATATTCTTGATAAATGTATCAATGCAACCACTGGCACATTTGCCTTATAGGAGTCTGCTATAATAGTCATTTCTGTAAGCCCTCCTGGGCAGCAGCTAAAAAATGCTGTTATAAGATCCATGCTGGTAAATTTTGAAATTATAAAAGCTGATACTATTGAAAAAACAAATAAAAGAATCAGAAATATTAAAATAGGAACAATAAGTTCCTTAAACCCTTTTAAAGTATTCATAGTTATCCCTGCGCCAATTGCTGCTCCCAGAAATATTTGTGCAGCTATTTTAAAAGGGACAGGAACTATAGCATTATTTGCTATAAGATTATAAATAGTTACAAAAATCATTGCGCCGATAAATGCTCCTGCAGGAATGCCTATTTTATATCCTGTCAAACCTCCAACAGTTGCCAGTAATAAAGTAATGATTATTTTATCCATAATAATTCTCTCCATACCTTAATTTATCATGATTTAATACAGTATCTATTATGGTATATTTTTATGAATAGTTATAGTGATATAGTGAGGATATTATCCCCGCACCTATTTTTTCATTTCTGGCGGGGAATAATTATAAATAAGGATTTAGCGACCCAAAATCTTTTTCAAAGCAGCAAGAAGTGTATCAACATTCTCCTTACGAGCTGTATGACCCATAATACCTATTCTCCAGATCTTTCCAGCCAGGCTTCCAAGCCCTGCTCCAACTTCGATCTTGTAAGTTTGCCTCAGCTCTTTACGAACTGCTGCCTCTTCTATGCCTTGAGGAATTAGTACAGTATTGAGGTTAGGAAGGCGCCATGGTTTTTCCACAAGAAGAGAAAGTCCAAGTTTCTCAAGACCAGCTACAAGATATTCGTGAACTTCCTTGTGGCGGGCACAGACATTTTCAACCCCTTCTTCCAGAATCAAGGCTAGTGCTTCGTAAAAAGCATAATACATATTTGCCGGCGCTGTGTGGTGGTAACCTCTTGGTGTACCGCTCCAGTATTTCATTAAAAGTGTCATATCCAGATAGAAATTTGGAACTTTCTTTTTTCTGGCTGCGATCTTTTCCATGGCTCTGGCTGAAAAGGTAACAGGTGACAAGCCTGAAGGACACCCCAGCCCTTTCTGACTGCAACTGTAAAGAGCATCAACGCACCAATCATCAACATGAAGTTCGTTTGCCCCCAGACTGGTTACAGCGTCAACAATAAAGTATGCGCCCGCTGCCCTTACTATTGGTCCTACTTCTTTGATAGGATTGAGCACGCCTGTGGAAGTTTCCCCATGAACCATGCTCACAAATTTATATGATTTTTCCTTTAGCTTTTTTGCAACTTCTGATGGATCAACTGGTTTCCCCCATGGGAATTCAATCTTATCAACCTGAGCACCAAGGCGACTGGCAACCTCTACCAGCCGTTCAGAAAAATAACCATTCACAGCTACCAGCATGGGCTCTCCATCTTCAATCAGGTTGGTCATTACAGCTTCCATGCCTGAACTTCCTGTTCCTGAAAGGGTTATTGTTGCTTCGTTCTTTGTATACATAACCTTCCTGAGGCTTTCTTTAAGACCATCCATGAGGCCAAGGAACTGAGGATCCAAATGACCTATGGTTGATTTAGCCAGAGCCTGGTATACTTTGGGATTGACCGATGAAGGACCAGGACCCATTAACAAGACAGAATCTATGGTATCAAGCAGATTTGACATTTCATTTTCTCCTTACATTTATTAGTGATATTTATTATTGTACCATATTTACGATATTCAGCAAGGATATTTGTAAGACATCTGTCAAATTTGAACTGATGTGAGGGACACAGCGGTTATGCCACTGCCCCGCGTAACCATAATAGCGTCATCCGTGCCGCAGCGCGGGATAAGCGAAGCTGTATCCCATAGCTTTAAGCATAAGACTACCTTTGTTTCATAAATTATATGGGATACGGCATCCATGCCACTGCCCCGCGTAACCATAATAGCGGCATCCCGCGCTGATCGCCATCCATGGCTAGCGCGGGATATGGCATCCCTGCCATAATCCATGCCTAACTATTGTCGCACCAGCCGAAAACCAACGCCACCGTTCCAGTCCCAAGGCTTGTCGTCTATACGATAGGCCGAACGAATGCCTGCTGCGTCACTATCCCAATACCCACCACGAATCACGCGAGCGGTACCAGAAGCAGGCCCTTCAGGATCTGTAGCTGTTCCTGTATAAGCTGCATACCAGTCCCAGCACCATTCATACACATTCCCATGCATATCATATAGTCCCCATGTATTAGGTATTTTTTTCCCCACTTCATGAGTTTTAGCATCGCTATTATTGGAATACCAGGCTACAGCCCCAACACTGGCATTATTTGTATAATCATTATTCCCATTATTAAAAGCTGTTTGCTTCCCTGCGCGGCATGCATATTCCCACTCCGCCTCTGTGGGGAGTCTATAGCCTTTTGCAGTAGAACTCATAATTATAGTATCCCATATTGGATCATAATCGCTTATAGGAGCAGTTCCCCATTCATCAGGATTAGTTTTTCCATCTTTTATATAAACAGGCGTAAGCCCTTTCTCTATACTCAACTTATTGCAAAATACTATTGCCTCATACCAGCTTACTCTCTCTACAGGACGCTTTCCCTGTTCTTCCCCAATAGCAGGATCATTTTGAAAATAGCTAGGGTTACTACCAATTACACTCTGATACTGTTCCTGTGTTACCAGGTACTTGCTCATATAAAACCCTTTGGTTAGCGTTACTCGATGTTGAATTTCATGATTGAGACGGCCATCTTCATCAGTAGGACTGCCCATGGTAAAGATTCCTGGCTGTATCCACTCAAAATCTTGAATTTGTGGTGAATATTTTCCTCTATCCTTATCATACTTACCAAGGATATCTATCATCCAATGGTTTTCGCATGAAATTAATATATGAAAAGCTAAAAGGGTAATACAAAAAGATACAAAGTTTATTTTATTAATCATATTCTTATCCTGCCTATCCTTAATTCTTGGAATATATTGGATTTTACTAATATCAATACAAACCAATCAGACAAACTACATGCATGGGTTTTAGTATGCGGCACGAATCTGCAGACAAAATAAAAGTACTTACTAAAATATAATAAAATAAAACCGATTCGACAAACCTATAATTATATTCTATAATCAAGTCATGAAAACAATGTTGATGTTTTTGCTTTTATTGGTTTTATTCTCCTCTTGTTTCAAAACAGAAGAGGTTTCTCTTGAGGAGTGGAAAAACATTACTGTTGCAGGTCTTGATGAATTGCTGGCTATGACCAGAAGCAAACCATGGCGCGGGGAAGAATTTGTTTCCGGTCCTCCGGGTGGAGTTTGGAATTCAGCAGTTGTCAGTGAGCCCAAAACCTTTAATCTCCTGGTAGCAGAACGGGATGCCCCTTCAAGCGCTATTGCCCGGATGATGCTCGATTCCCTGCTTGATTATGATATGGTTAACCGGGAATGGAAGCCCAGAGCAGCATCCTATAAAATCGAGGTTGACAATAATGCCAAGACACTCCGGGTCATCTACACTCTTAGGGATGATCTCTATTGGAGCTTTTACAATTCTGAAAAGAAAATACCGGTTACAAGCAATGATGTTATTTTCTGGTACAATGAAATTCAAGGAGACAGGGCATTTCTAAGTTCTTCATTCAACAGTCAGTTTATTATGCTGGAAGATGGCAGTGCAGCCCGAGTTACTATAGAAAGAATCAATGATAAGCAGTTTGCTTTCTTTTTCCCACGTATTGTTGCAGACCCACTTCTTAGCACAAACATGACCTTTGGTCCAGGCTTCATCTTTGAAGAAGCAAAAAAGAAAAAAGGTGTTCAGGGAGTAATGGATCTTTTCAGTATTGCCTCTGATCCAAGAGAGATCCCATCCATGGGACGCTGGTTCCTTATTGAATATGTGCCTGGACTGCGGTTGGTATTCCACAGAAACAGCGATCATTGGGAAAAAGATAGCGCTGGTTTTGCTTATCCCTATTCCAGCGAAAGCATAGTCCAGATATTACCGGACACGAATACTCAATTTCTGGTTTTCCAGGAAGGAAGGCTTGAGAGTTATAGTGCAAGACCAGAAGATATTGATGAGATCATCAAAGGTCAGGCTGGACAAAGGAGAAGTAACCGTATCAGAAACAACAAAGGGGACTATACGGTGTTTAATGCTGAAGGCTCTCTCGGCGCACCACTCTGGAGCTTTAATCAGAATCCACGAAACAGTGAGCAGCCTTTCTATGACTGGTTTACGAAAAAAGAATTCCGCCAGGCCATGAGCTCCATTCTCAACCGGGACAGGATTGTTTCTCAGGTGTTCAGGGGCTTGGCAGAACCCAAACTGGACTTTTTCCCTCCGCCAAATCGTTTCTATAATCAGGATATAAAGCTCAAGTATACCTACAATCCACAAAGAGCTATTGAACTTCTTGCATCCATAGGTATAACCCGGGATGCAGCAGGAGTAATGCGGGATAATTTAGGAAGAGCTATTGAATTCGATCTTTCAATTACAAGTGATGTAACTATCCTTTCTGATACAGCTTCCATTATCGTTGATGAAGCTGCAAAGATCGGGATAAAAATAAATGTGAGGCCTACAGATTTCCAGAAGCTGGTGGATCAGCTTACAAATACTTATGATTGGGGATCTGTCATTATTTCTTTAGGCGCAAATCTTTTTCCCTCACAGGGAAGCAATGTATGGCCTTCTGATGGTAATCTCCATCTGTGGCATCCTTTGCAGAAATCGCCTGGAACACATTGGGAGACGCGCATTGGTTATCTTTACAACGAAGGCAGTTTTACTGTTGATCCTGAAAAGGCGAGGGTCATCTGGGATGAATTTCAGAGCATAATTCTGGAATATTTGCCTTTAATCTATCTCACCAGGTCGCGGAGTTTTTTCGCTATTCAGAACCGATGGGATTTTACAAACTTTTTTTTCGATAATCTCAATGGCGCAGAGACATCGTATGTATTTTTAAAACAACAGTGAGCGTATTATAAATGAAGACATTGAAAAAAATCGCTTTTCTTTTAGCAAAGCCAATCTTCCTCTTTAGAAAAAAAGCTCCTCTTCTTTCTTACATTGCTGGGCGTATTCTTGTGATGATGGCTATGCTTTTTCTCCTGGGTTTCGCGGTCTTCGGGCTTATGGCTCTGGCACCAGGGGATATTGTAAATCAGGTGATGATCCAGCAGATCATGAGTTCGGCTGAAGGACGGGCAAATGTGACCCAGAATGATTTGACAGGAGAATGGGCAGAAGCCATGCGCAAAGAGCTTGGTCTTGATCAGCCATTCTATGTCCAATATTTTAAATGGCTAAGACAGGTAGTTGTCCATCGCGACCTTGGAGTAAGCCTTATTTCACGAGCGCCAGTCTCTTTTCTATTAGGCTCAAGGCTTTGGAATTCTGTGCTTCTTAATTTGATATCACTTGTGTTAATCACACTTTTTTCGTTTTTGCTCGGAGTTTACTTTTCCACCAAAGCTGGAACCAAAACCGATGTTGCAGTAAGCTTCTTTGCTCTGGCACTCCATGCTTTTCCAGGGATACTGCTTTTGATTTTGTTACAGCTATTTGCTTTTCTTTCAGGACTTTTCCCTGTAACTGCATATCCTCCATTTCCTTTCCACTACGCACCAGGCAAATTTGTTTTTTCTTATGCTCACCATATTTTTCTGCCGCTGCTTGCAGCATTCCTTGGCGGTATTGGCGGCACCTTAAGGATAGTCAGGGCAATGATGCTGGATCAGTTGGGTCAGCCTTACATCACAAGCCTTCGTTCACGGGGCATTGCTGAGTGGAGGATCTATCTTGTCCACGCGTTCAGAAATACTCTTAACCCATTCATCACCGGTAGCGCTAACATGCTGGCAGGACTTTTCTCCGGCTCACTCATTTTAGAGATCATCTTCGCTTACCCAGGCATTGGGCGGCTCATGTACGAAGCAGTGCTCCAACAAGATGTTAACCTGGTGCTTGCCAATATGATGTTCATTTCCTCTCTGGTTCTGTTAGGCATGGTCATAAGCGATATTTGCCTTGCTCTGGCTGACCCCCGTATACGCTACGGAAAGGATGCGAAGTGAAACGCTTTTTGATTTACCTAAAGGGCCGGCCTTTACCAATGGCAATGGTGATTCTCCTGATCATTCTATATTTGTCAATGATCTTCGCTGAGTTTATTGCTCCTTATGGTCCGAATAGTTCCTTTCCGGAATATACATGCCATCCGCCAAATGTACGTTTTCATCATGGAGGATTTAGGGTACAGGAACATCGGGTCATAAACACAGTAAACTGGAAATATGTCCGTATCAGGGATCAGTACACTGATATTAAGTTTTTAGGCAAGAGTGAACCATACAAACTCTGGGGACTCATTTCTATGGAGAGATCCCTTTTTACTACTGGTAATGACTATCCGGTTTTTCTCATGGGTGCAGACACGCTGGGACGAGATCTTTTTTCTCGAATAATATATGGCTCGCGAATATCGCTGACCATTGGATTTGTTGCAACTGCTATTTCTTTGCTTTTAGCAATTTTCTTCGGAGGACTGGCTGGTTACTTTGGCGGGAAAACCGACTGGCTGGTTATGCGTTTTGCAGAATTCCTCATGCTTATTCCAGGCCTCTATCTCATACTCTTTCTCCGCTCTCTTTTAGCAGGGCAGATGGATACTGGCCAGGCTTTTATGATGATAACTCTCATCCTCTCTTTGGTGGGCTGGCCAGGTACTGCACGCACCCTGCGGGGAATGATTCACTCCATCAAGCGGGAAGAATTTATCCAGAATGCACAGCTTGAAATGATCCCTTCGATGGTGATCATCTTCAGGCACATCATTCCCCAGATAGCAAGCTTACTTATTGTAAGCATAGCTCTTTCAGTACCAGGTTTTATCATGACGGAAACTGTCCTTTCCTACCTTGGTTTGGGTATAGCAGACCCGGCAGTAAGCTGGGGTTCTCTTATAAGGCGGGATATCTCCACCATTTCAAACCTCATGGCATACCCATGGCTGCTGAGTCCAGTGTGGTTTCTGTTAGGTGTAACATTCAGCTTCAACTTTCTGGGAGATGCACTCCGGGATTATTTTGATCCATATCATACTGTGTTCAGGAAAAGGAAACTTAACATATTTTCCCGATTGGTTTCACACATAAGTGCAGAGACACAAAGTACGCAGAAAGATTTTGAAACTATGCCGCCTATGGCGTCAGACACCAATAACCTGCTTGAAGTAAAAGATTTACAAGTGACCTTTTCTGTGCTTCGTGGCAGGAAAGTTCTTTCGGTGAATGCTGTTCGGGGTGTTTCATTCACACTTAAAAAAGGTGAAGTCCTTGGTATAGTCGGAGAATCAGGCTCCGGGAAAAGCGTAACCACTCAATCTCTGCCTGGATTACTTCCTGCAAGCGCTACAGTGTCTGGTTCAATTCTTTATGAAGGGAAAACAATACTGGGCCTTTCTGCAAAGGAACTAAAAGCATACAGAGGGAAAAAGATCGGCATGATCTTTCAGGAACCTGGCCGCTCTTACGATCCACTCCAGAACATGAGGAATGTTTTTCTTGAGACTTTCAGAAACAGCGATCCTGATATAACTAAAGAAGAAGCTGTGGACAAAGCTGTAATTCTCCTTGATGAGGTAGGGCTCCCCAATGGAAGAGAACGGCTTTCCAACTTTCCTCACCAGTTCTCTGGCGGTCAGCTCCAGCGCATTGGTATTGCCCTTGCTCTTGCACAAGGATGCGACCTCCTTATCGCAGATGAACCTACAACAGCACTGGACGTTACTATACAAAAACAGATTATCGAACTCCTGAAAGAACTCAGGCAGACAAGAAATATTTCGATCATCTTTATCAGCCATAACATTGACCTTGTAGCAGATATTTCTGACCGCATCCTTGTGATGTACGGTGGTTTGGTGATGGAGGCTGCTCCTGCTGATTCTATTTATTCCAGAGCGATCCATCCATACACAAAAGCTCTGCTTGCCGCAAGCCCATGCTTCGGAAGCCATTACACAGAGCAGCGGCTCAAAGTTATTCCCGGCAAAGTGGCTGACCCTGCAAACCCAGAACCTGGCTGCCCCTTTGCGCCACGCTGTGAGGAAGCTGATGAGGAATGCCGAAAGAATATCCCAACCATTTCGCGACTTAAAGATAGTGTGCATGAATTCCGTTGCGTAAAGAGGTCAAGTCATGAGTAAAGAGAATCCGGTTATCTCTGCTACCAATCTGCGTAAGCGTTTCAACCTTGAGGCAGGATTCTTCGCTCGCCTTGGCCGTTATGTCCACGCAGTGAATGGAGTTTCTTTGGTCATTGGGAGGAATGAAACCTATGGCCTTGTGGGAGAATCAGGTTGCGGCAAAACCACCACTGCCCGGCTCCTTGTCCGTATGTACGAGGCAGACGAAGGGGAGATCACTTTTCAGAGGAGAGATGGGAATATTGAAGATGTGAGAAGTTTGAAAGGCCTTGAGTTTAAACGCTACAGGGAACGGGTAAAGTATATTTTTCAGGATCCAGCTAGATCTCTTAACCCTCGGATGACAGTGTATGAGGTGCTAACTTCAGGAGCACGGTGGTCAATGAAAAGACATGGCGCTGCAGGCAAAGCAATCCTGAGAGAAGAAGCTGCGGCCATACTTGAGGAAGTGGGGTTATCTGCTGCAGATTTGGAAAGACGGCCTGCAGAATTCTCCGGAGGTCAGCGCCAGCGTATCTCCATAGCCAGAGGGCTTCTCATGAAACCGGACATCCTTATCTGCGATGAGGTAGTCTCTGCTCTT
The DNA here is from genome assembly GCA_009783755.1 of Spirochaetaceae bacterium. Taxonomy (GTDB): domain Bacteria; phylum Spirochaetota; class Spirochaetia; order CADAEX01; family CADAEX01; genus WQTU01. Next base: position 2,678 of record WRCW01000020.1, on the reverse strand, counting down.
GATGTTTCCATTCAGGGACAAATACTCAACCTTCTTCTTGATCTGCGCTCTTCGCATCAGGAGCTTTCATTTTTATTTATTGCACACGACTTAAAAGTTGCCTGTTACTTCTGCGACCGTATCGGAGTAATGTACCGCGGGGAGATCATGGAGGAAGCTCCTGCTGCAGAAATTTGGAAACAAGGGTTGCATCCATACACAGAACTTCTCTTTTCATCTGTGGGAAAAATCCCGGAAGGAGGTCTTGGCTCTTCCTCAGCGCAAACCAAAGCTGCAAATATAAAAAGCATTACTATGGAGACAGAAGGGTGCTCTTTTGCTTCGCGTTGTCCTTATGCCGAAGAGCGCTGTTTCATGGAAAAGCCTGATTTAAGATCAGTGGGAGACAGGCATTTGGTGAGGTGCTGGAGATAATTAATCAGCTATGAGCTTGCCATGTTGTCTGGCCCCTGAAAACAATTCTTCCTGTCTGCATATTTTTTAATTCATGATAAAAAGAGTTTTCTTTCATATATGCTATAGATTCAATATCAACTTCGGATGATATTTCTTCAACATATTCTGCATACAATTCTGAAACATATTTTGTCCTGTGAAATTCAAAAGGGACAGTATCTAAAATCCATTTTATATAACTTAAACTTGTAACATGCGAATTCATGTCAAAATCACTTGGCTTTGCCCGAAAAATTGTGGTAATTTTATCACCATCATATTTTTCAACCTTAATCTTAAAATCTTCCGGCATTACTGATTCTTCTGCAGTTGAAAGATTTTTTACGACATCATCAATTTTACACAACCTTCTTGTATTAACATCTATAAGCATCCAGTTTGTAACTGATCTTGCGACCTCCACCCCTTTTTCATCTCTTAAAATAAAATCACGAAGAGCGCGCAGTCCTGTTTTGTTTCTTGGCCATGTTTCTACTGTTATGCTGCTTCTCCATGCAGGATAATGTGAAAATTTAATATACTGCTTTGCAAGCATCCATGTCTGGTTATATTTTTCCAGGTCATCAACACTTATGCCAATATCAACACACTGTCTGGATGCTGATTCTTGCATTATTGCGCAAATCATTGTCGGTGTTGCAAACTTTGACATGTCAACATCAAAAGAATTTATTATAAAAGTTTGTTTGTATTTCATATTAAAAATTGTAAATATATAGCTTGATCAAGTCAACCAAAATAAAGGCTCACTAAATGAGAGATTCAATAAATTTTTTCCTAAATTTATTGAGCAGAGGATCTTTTTCCATAGGGCCAAGCACATTTTCCATCTCTTCAATATTTGAAAAAAGAGCTTTTCTTATTGGATCATCATAATCTTTTTTTCTGCTAATAATTATTTCCTGCCCAATTTTTTTCAACAATTTTTCATAATCTTTTTTTAAGTCATTTAATAATTTTTCATCTGGTTTTTCTTTTTTATAAAGCATCATGGCTATTGATAGTGCATGCAAAAGTTTCCTTGATTCATAAAGTTCAAACTCTTCATTAAAATAGTCATGCATATCTTCCCATGATTCAATAATATTTTCAGTTTTTCCCATAACAGCTTTTTCTGCAGTTATAATAGATTTTTTTGGAAGCAGTCTGCCGCATGCATTGACCCACTCTTTTTCTCTCTCATCAGAGTAGTTTGTTTTGAAAAGCAAATGGATATTTTCCTGAGACTTCCCTATAAATTCAAAAATCACACTAGCACAATAAAAGATGAGCATTTCCTTATAAGCAGTTTTTGCTTTATCAGGATAAAGTATTTTTACTTCTCTTTTTGAATTCTCTATTCCGTCTGAAGCAATCATGATGAAAGATGCTTTCTTTTTATTTATTTTTTTAATAGCTTTTTTCTGTTTTTTTTCAATAAAAGAAATAGCAAAAAGAATTTCTTCTGCTGTATCAGGAGCCATAAAATCAAGCTCTATCCCCTTCATTGAATCAAGATCAGCGTTCCTCTCCCTGAATTTAAAGTAGTTACGAAATAGCGAATACATATTATAAAGCCACCAGTATGCGGGCAATATCTCAAGACAATTCTCATATACATTATTATTGACCAGAGCAAAAGGGAGATCGATATTAAGTTCATAAGGAAAATCAGATTTGGATAGCAAACAATAAGAAGCAAATTTTGAATTAAACTTGATTGAAGCGCACAAGCTTGGCCAAAAACCTCTGCCTGCCCACATTTCACAATCATTTGCCCTGCTGTTATGATTTGACCCTAAGGTTGCTCCTGCTGCAATATTGCTCTGCCCCATTACAACAGATGCAATAAGAAATGAGTTGTTATGATGTTGTTGATGGCATGGATATATAAAGCTGCTAATAATTTCACAACAGGAAACATTAGAACAACTTCCAAGAAAAGAGTGGATAAACCTTGCTCCCATATCAAGAGAACTTCCCGGATCAAGAATAAAATCTTCTGCAATTGAAGAATTTGCTACTCTGCACCCTTCTCCAACAATCCCTCTTCTTATAATTACATTATCTGTTATTAAAGCAGGTTTTAAAGCAGAAGAATTTATAGAAACATCATCAACACAAGTGGCTCTCTCAATCCTGCAACACCTTCCTGTCATAACATTTCGGACCAGAGATGTTCCCTTTATAACAGTGTGGTCACCAAAAAAACTGTAATAACCTTTTTTGCTGTCAAAACTTTT
>WRCW01000019.1 GCA_009783755.1 Spirochaetaceae bacterium | reverse complement strand
TAAACAAGATGCTGCTAAAGAAGCTGAGGCGAAGAAAAAAGAGCTGATTCTGGAAACAAAAGATCAGCTCCTAAAAGAAAGAAATCAGCAGGAAAGGGAATTTGGGGAGAGAAGAAGCGAACTACAGCGTTTTGAGAGAAGATTACTTCAAAAAGAAGACAACCTCGATAGTAAAATAGGTCTGCTTGAAAAACAGGTGCAGGCGGTTTCAGACCGTGAGAGTAATATAGAGAAAAAAGAAGTTGTATTGGCTGATCAGGAAAGAGAGTGGCAGAGAAAACTGGAAGAAGTTTCAGGCCTATCTGCAGCTGATGCAAAGAAACTTATAATTGAATCACTTGAAAATGAAGCAAAACATGATGCCCAGTCTTTGTTAAATAAAATTGAACAGGAAGCGCAGCTTGCTGCTGAAAAAAAAGCAAGAGAGATATTGGTATCAACTGTTCAAAGAATTGCGACAGATGTAAGTTCAGAAGTTACAATAGCATCTGTAAGCCTTCCAAATGATGAAATGAAAGGGAGGATTATAGGGCGTGAAGGGAGAAATATAAGAACGCTTGAAACACTTACAGGAGTAGATATTATTATAGATGATACTCCTGAAGCAGTTGTTATATCCTGTTTTGATCCTGTTAAAAAAGAAATTGCAAAAATAGCTCTTGAAAGACTGATAATTGATGGAAGAATACATCCAGCAAGAATCGAAGAAATTGTACAAAAAGTCAAAAAAGAGATAAACCAGACAATTTTTGAAGAAGGCGAAAAAGTCCTGTTTGATCTTGGAATTCATAATATGAGCCCTGAAGGAATAAGAAGTCTTGGCAGGCTCCATTTCAGGACAAGCTATGGACAAAATGTACTGCAGCACTCAAAAGAGGTTGCTATAATAGCAAGCCTTATTGCATCAGAAGTTGGCGCCAATAAAGCAATAACAAGAAGAGGCGCACTGCTTCATGATATTGGAAAAGGGATAGAGACAAATGGAGATGGTAACCATGCGGAACTTGGCATGGAAGCTGCAAAAAAGATGGGAGAAGATTCAAGGATCATAAATGCAATTGGTTCTCACCATAATGATATTGAACCTTCATGTATTGAATCAATAATAGTACAGATTGCAGATGCAATATCAGCTGCCCGACCAGGTGCAAGACGTGAAACAATTGATAATTATATAAAGCGGCTTGAAAATCTGGAAAAAATTGCAATTGATTTCCAGGGAGTAGATAAAGCATACGCTATACAGGCAGGAAGGGAATTAAGAATTATTGTTAATAATGAAGCTGTAAATGATGAACAGGCATCTGAACTATGCAAATCTATTGCAAAAAAAATTGAGTCAGAACTACGCTATCCCGGAAGAATCAGAGTTACGATTATAAGAGAAACACGTATTGTCGAATATGCAAGATAATAAATTTAAAGTTCTGCTGCTCGGCGATGTCTATGGACAAGCCGGGTGCAGAGCTCTTTTTTTCAATCTGAAAAATATAATAAAAAAGAAAAAAGCTGACCTCGTAATAATAAATGGAGAAAACTCCGCAGAAGGTTTTGGAATTGTTCCTAAAACAGTGGAACAGCTTATACAAAGCGGCGGAGATGTTATTACCACAGGCAATCATGTATGGCAAAAACCAGAAGGAGTACAGCTTTTAAGGGACACTCCAAATGTATTACGTCCTGCAAATTATCCCGAAGAAGCTCCAGGACGTGGATTTTTTATTATTGAAAAATCTGGAATTAAAGCAGCTGTTGTAAATCTCGAAGGAAGGGAAGGTATGTCAAATCTTGATTGTCCTTTCAGAAGCGCTACAGAAATAATTAAAAAAATAAAAAAAGATAAATCAGTAAATATAATTATAATAGATTTTCATGCAGAATCTACAATGGAAAAAGAAGCTTTTGCATTATATCTGGATGGTCAGGTAAGCTTGATTGCAGGGACTCACACCCATGTCCAGACTGCGGATGAAAAAATATTGCCTAAAGGTACAGGCTATATAACAGACGTAGGTATGACAGGTCCGGAAGACTCTGTTATAGGAAGTGAAAAAAATATAGCATTACAAAGATTTTTGACACAAATGCCCCTTAAAATGGAGGCAGCCGAAACCCCGCTTATGATTAATGGAGTGTTTGCTGAAATATGTACTATAACAGGAAAAGCCATTTCAATAGAGCGGATCTATGAAAGAGTATGAGCAATACTTCTTTACTTGCATTGCTTAATGAACATTTTGGAAAAGATAAAGCAGAAGAAAATTATGCCCTTATTCTCTGCGGTAACGTTATTGTCAATGGCGCAAAAATAAAAGATCCTAAACAAAAAGTTGATAAAAATGCCAGGATAACAATATTAAAGAAAAAGTATGTCTCAAGAGGCGGATATAAACTTGAACATGCGCTTGATCACTGGAAAATAGCAGCAGAAGGAAAGGTTTTTGTTGATGCAGGAAGTTCTACAGGTGGTTTTACCGATTGTCTATTAAAGAGAAACGCTCTGTTTGTCCATGCTATAGATGTCGGATATAACCAGATAGACTATTCACTAAGAAATGATAAAAGAGTGATTCTTCATGAAAAGACTAATATTATGGATATAAATTCCCTTGCTCCTTCTGCTAACATAGGAGTAGCTGATCTTTCTTTTCGCTCAATAGCAAATGCTGCTTCAAAAATTCTTGATTTAACTACAGAAAAAAAATTGATTGTTCTTATAAAACCACAGTTTGAAACTAAAAAAAATAATCTTGAAAAAGGGATTATAGAAAGCGCTTCAATACTTAAAGAAACACTTTTAAAAGTAATAGATAAATTATTCAATGAAGAATCATATATTCAAGATATTGTACAATCACCCATAAAAGGGGCAAAAGGCAATCGCGAATTCTTTTTTTTAATAACTAGGGAAAAAATTGAAAAAGATAAAGTTAAAGAAAAATTGTCTCTTTTATTTTCCGACTTTAGTCAAAACATATCTGATTAGTTTTAAAAAGAGTCTCTGGCAAGAGGTTTACCTATATATATTCCCTCAGATCCCATATAAGGTAAAGTTTTTCCATCAATAAGTATCTGGACCTTTTTCACAGTGGAAAATTCAGTAGCAGAATAGACAATCTGCTTTAGCTGACCAATATATCCTTCTCTTCCAAAAGAGTTAAAAAGAAAGTTTTCATTAAAATCCATATAAGCTGTCCCCTCTGCTATCCACAATCTGTTTAGCTTTGTGTTTTCAGGGATTAACGAAATATAATTATTACTTATTTCAGATGAAGATACTCCGCCAAGAAGGGAAACTATTGTGGATGTGAGCGGAGAATCTGTGAATTTTATACTTCTTGTTGTTTTTCTTAACTGAGTAGTCCCATCTTCATTGATCACTATAAAATAAATAATACTGTCCCTGACTTTATAGGCTGGAGTTGCACTTTCTTGTTTTTTTTCAGCTTCCTGAACAGGTTCTGCTTTTTCTTTTACATTATTTATGGGCTGGTTTTCTGCAAGTACTACTTCTTTTTTCTCAGGTTCAGATACAGTTTTTGTCTGCTTTGTGCTCTCAGTTTTTGTGTTTTCTACAATACGAAGCACATCCGGTTGTTTTTTCTCTTTTCCTTCAATAGACTTTGAAAAAATAGTTGAAAACCCTGTTGATTCAACAACACTTTGAATTCTTTTATGTTTTACAATAAAAAAGGTAATAAAAAGCAAAATCAGCGCTATCCAAAAAATACAGCCTGGTCTGAAATTCCTTTTTTTCTCTTTTTTTCTGTCCTGTTGCTTCATAACAGCATTAATATCGGCATTTTTTATTCAATCATAAAACCTCTTGAACAACAGAAAAGGCCTTTTTGAGATATTTGACAAGTATTTATAAAGGATTTATATTTAAACAAATGAAAAAAATCAGTGGCATTTCAGCCTCTCCCGGCATTTATATTGGAAAAGCTTTTCTTTATCAGGATGAACGGCTTAAAATTCCAAAGTATCAAATAGAAAAAGAAGAAATAGAATTTGAATTCTCAAGATTTCTTGTAGCAATTGAAAAAGCAAAAAATGAACTTGAAGCTATAAAAGATGCTACCCAGTCAATGAATATAAGTGAAAATGAAATTGTAATGCTTGATTCTCATATAATGATGATTTCAGATGAATCATTTATCAATCAGATAAATGGCCTTTTGTGTGAAAAACTTTTAAATGTGGAATCGATTTTTTATGAGGCAATAGGGACCCAAATAGAGAAATTAAGCGCTTCACAAAATACATACATGGAAGAAAGAGTAAGTGACCTGCGTGATATTGCCAAGCGTATTCTAAACAATCTTATGTTTAGAGAAAGGATAAAACTTACAGATCTTAAAAGCAAATGTATAATCGTTGCACATGATCTTTTGCCTTCAGATGCAATAGAAATGGATAAGCAAAATGTTAAAGGTATTATATTAGATGTAGGAGGCAGAACATCTCATACAGCCATAATAGCAAGATCTTTTGAAATACCAGCTGTTGTAGGGTTATTTAATATAACGCGCAATGTGAAAACAGGCGACGACATTATTCTGGATGGGACTGCCGGTATTGTAATTTTGGAGCCTGATGAAGAAACAACAAAAATATATCTTGAAAAAATAAGAAGACAGGAAGAAATTGATCAACAGCTTAAACCATATGTAAAAAAAGAAGCTGTTACAAATGATGGTAAGAAAATAGGTATATTGGCTAATATAGAAGTTCCGCAGGAACTTGAATCTGTAAAAAGCCATGGTGCAGATGGAATTGGACTTTTCAGATCGGAATTTCTCCTTCTTCAGTCAAAACTTTATAATAGTGAAGATAAGCAGTTTGAAGTGTATAAGACAATTCTTCAAAACATGGAAGGAAAACCTGTTACAATAAGAACTATTGATATAGGCGGAGATAAAATTATCCCTAATTATGAAGAAATCAGAGAGCGAAATCCACTTCTTGGATGGAGAGGAATAAGATTCTGTTTTTCAAATAGAGACATGTTTAAGAAACAATTAAGAGCATTATATAGAGCTTCAATACATGGAAACTTAAGAATAATGTTCCCGATGATTTCCAATGCAGAAGAAGTAGATGGGGCATTAAATATAATAGAGGAAGTAAAACGTGAATTAAGAGCAACAAGTCATGAGTTTAAGGATAAGATACCTATAGGGATAATGATGGAAGTCCCTTCTGCTGTGCTTGCAGTTGAATTCCTTGCAAAAAAAGTGGATTTTTTATCTATTGGAACAAATGATTTGATTCAATATACGCTGGCAATAGATAGAGGTAACGAAAAAATTGCCTATCTTTACCAGATGTATCATCCTGCACTTTTAAGACTGATCAAGATGACAGCTGATGCAGGAAAAAAAGCCGGCATTCCTGTTACCCTTTGCGGTGAAATGGGAGGTGATCCAAGAGCTACTATTGTCCTTTTGGGATTAGGCATTGAAGGGTTTAGCATGAGCCCTGCATCAATACCTATTGTAAAAAAAGTAATAAGAAATGTGGAAATAAAAGAAGCAAAAGAAATCGTGGATACTATTTTACAGAATGGCTCTGGAACGGAAATAAATACTTTTATAGAGAATTGGTTTAATGAAAGATTCAGTGGACTTTTTTAACGGAAACTATCCTGTTGTTGTTATTGCTGGAAGACCTAATGTCGGCAAATCAACTCTTTTTAACAGGATTTTAGGAAAAAGAAAATCGATTACAGATCCTACTCCAGGTGTCACAAGAGATGCTGTAAGTGAATTTTATAAACTTGGCAACATTATGATAAAGCTGATGGACACTGGCGGTGTAAATACATCGGAAACAGGAATAGAAAAAATTGTTTCAGATAGAAGCTTAAATCTTATTAAAGAAGCAGATATTATCCTCCTTCTTCTTGATGCAAAAGAGATAATACCAGAAGACGAAATCTTTATAGAAAAAGTCAGAAAATATAAAGATAAAATTATCCTGGTAATAAATAAAGTCGATACACCTGAAAAAGAAAATACTGTTTGGAACTACTACTCTTTTGGGTTTGACAGAATTGTTCCTGTTTCTTCGGCGCATGGATATAATATCGATATTCTGGAAGAGCAAATAGAAGAATTATTGGGCAAAAAAGAATATCAGAATGAAATTCCCGAAGAAGAAAGAAAAGTTATACGCCTTGCAATCATGGGAAAACCAAATACAGGAAAATCAACTTTATCAAACAAGCTTACAGGAACAGAGCAATCAATTGTTACTGATATTCCAGGCACTACAAGAGATATAGTTGAAGGCGAATTTGTATATGGAAATACAAAATTCGAAATTATGGATACTGCTGGAATAAGAAGGAAAAACAAGGTTTCTGAAAACATTGAATATTATTCCGTAAACCGTGCAATAAAAGCAATCGATGATTGCGATCTTGTTTTTATGCTGATAGATGCAGAAGAGGGACTTTCTGATCAGGATAAAAAAATTGCAAATCAGGTTGTAAAAAAAGGGAAAGGGATAATAATTGTTTTAAATAAATGGGATAAAGTAAAGAACGTTCCCAATGTAATGACAGCAATGGAAGACAGAATAAGATTTCTTTTTCCGCTTCTTGATTTTGCGCCGATCCTTCCTGTTTCTGCGCTAAATGACACAAAATTTGATGAACTCCTTAAAATGGCTATAAAAGTCAACAGACAGCTAGAAACAAAAGTTGCAACAGCAAATATTAATAAAGCAGTAAAAGAATGGACAAGTGATTATCCTCCTCCATCATTGCATGGAAAAGTAAAATTTAAGATAAAATATATTACTCAGATAGGGACAAAACCTTGCCAATTCATGGTTTTTGTAAACAGACGCAAAGATTTTCCAGCATCATATATTAAATATATTAAGAATAAAATCAAGAAAAAATTTGGACTTGCATTTATTCCATTTGAAATTATTATTAAAGAAACAGAGAAAACATGGAAAGAAAATTAGGTAAAATAAATTTTTTTATAATTATTTATGCTCTTATTTCTGGTATAGGGGTAGCGTATGCTTATAACCAAAACTATTCCTTCCCCGAGACTTATGAGATAAGAAGAGAATTTACCCATTTAATGACAGCTCCAAATAAAGAAATAGATAATCAAAGACCAATGATTTCAGAATGTTTTCTGACAGGCAGGAAAGTTAAATTTCAGATTATATATGAAAGTGGTTTTTATTATTTTATATTTATAAATGAAACAGGAAATTCATCAAAGAGAAATGAATTCCCCATGGTTTCTGCAGGCACTTATGTAATAAGAAAAGATGCCAGAACCGGTGTTTTTAACCAGATAAAAATTTTCTTAAATAATGATCCTGATACGTTTGTAAGAATAAATTCGCATAATGAAGGCTCAGTACTTGAATTTAGCCTTTTTAAATCAATGGTCTACAAAGATATTCTTATCCCGATCAACATTAATAAACTTATTACAGAACCTTTTGAAACGATCATAAAACTATCTGATTATATTATTAAGTGGGATATGCTTTACACATTTTATAATGAAACAGAAAATAGATTTGTTATGGATATTTGCCATGAGATTGATAAAAAACTCCCTGCGCTTAACGACTCTGATGATGGCGCCCAGGAATGGAATGGAGATTTTGTTTTTATAAGAAACAGCGAGGCAAATCCTGCCAAAGGTTTTAACTGCTCAGGTTTTGCAAAATGGGTGGCAGATGGTGTTTTTTCTGCAAAAACAAACAGACTCATGGATATAAGTGTGCTCAAAAAGAAAAACCTTTTTGATAGAAGAGATACTTTAAGCATTCTTTATGAAGATGCAAGAGATCCTTTTTTTGGACTTGATTGGACAAGAAATATTGCAATGACGATCTATGAACTGGATAATAGAGGGAAAAAAGTAAGCATATCTGATGTGGATGTCAGAGATTATCCTTATGAAAAATATTCAGAAGATATAGGATATTCAATTGCAAGCCTTAAAGCCCTCTTATATTATCTTGCTGTTACAAATCCGGGATATATCTATCTTGGGTCGGTAAATGGTGATTTTGGCAAAAACCCTGTGCTAAGACAGCACTTTCATGTTGTTGTATTTCTTCCTTATATAGGTCAGAATGGCAACTTTTATCCTGTTGTTTATGAACGGAATATAAAAAGACCCATTAATGATTTTATAAAAAAATATCCTCAGGAATCCATTCATCTGGTGCGCATAAAAGTAGATAAAGCTTTCTCTCTTTCTGATATTCCCCCTTCTTTTGAATAGAGACAGGATTGTTTTTCATGGCAAAAAGTTTCGTTGTTTCTTTTACCATTCTTTTGGTATAAAACCTTCGGGAATATCGAGCCTCATGGTATCTCCACTCTGCTCTATTACATAGAATCCGGACTCATGAGCATAAATACGCATTTCAGTTGTTGCTATGGCTGCGGCAATTGCTCCAAGATATTTTCTATTGTCATTCTTTGAATCTGCAATACGACGAAGAATTTTCATACGTTCAATATGCTTTTCCACATCCCGAGTATTTGGTTTTGATTTAACTTCTATTGCAATAAGTATGTCATTGTTTTCAAGGACTATATCAACCTCTGCCAAATGTTGCCTGGTTTTAATATCTTTGTATTCACGGCCACTGGGGGTAATAGTATCAAAATCAAATCCAATAGCATTGAATTTATCTACAATGCCCGGAGCAACAAGATGTTCGGCAAGCTCGCCAAAACGATTGCTTAGTTCACCAATTCTTCTGTCAGTCTCTTTCATTTGCTCTCTGGTTTCCTGAAACTTTTTATCAGTCTCCTTGAACATGGTCATGACTTTCTCAAAAGTTAGAGGCTTGTTCTGTGACTCTGCCATTGTATACTCCTTCTAAAATATAACAGTTTTTTTAAGATTTAACAATAAAAATTATCTCTCTATACTATTAGTTATAATAACTTGAGGAATAACTATTTTGATTCAGATTTCTCTATTTGTTGCTTCCCCGATATATTGCAACTAACAGCTATTTGCGTTAAAAATATATATGTTTGATTGCAAAAAAATAGAGGCAGTTATATTTGACGTAGACGGCACTCTCTATCCCAACTATAAAATGTATCTTAATTCCAGCCTCTTTTTTATCCTTCACCCGGTTTTATCAACTGCTTTTAACAGAATGCGCCGAAAAATCAGAAAAATTGATTATTCAGAAAACTTTAGGGAGCTTCAAATAAATATTTTAGCAAAAGAGATCAAAAAGACCAAAGAGGAAGCAGCGCTTCTTATGGAAAAATATATTTATGGACAGTTTTTTTCAATGTTTAAATGGATAAAACCCTTTAAAATTATAAAAAAATTGGTTGTTGATTTAAAAAATCAGGATATCAAGGTTGGAATAATTTCAGATTTTCCTGTTGGTAAAAAATTTTCTTATCTGGGACTGGACAACTACTGGGATATTGTTTGTTCTGCAGATGAGATTGGGGCATTAAAACCCAGACCTGAATCTTTTATATTTGCAGCATCTAAACTTGGCATAGCTCCTGAAAAAATAATTTATGTTGGTAATCATTATCAGTATGATATAATAGGAGCAAATAATGCAGGGATGATGACTGCCCATTTTAGTTTGTTTAAAAAGAGAAACAGTAAGGCAGATTTTACTTTTTATGATTACAAAAAATTCCTGGAATTTGTACTTAAGCTAAAAACAACGGAGAAGTAGCATGTTTTTTACTTTGGCAAATCTTATTACAATTACAATAGTAATAATAATATTAATTATATACCGCCAGCTCGATGTTAATAACAGAAGCCTTGAAAAAATGAAAAAGTATTTTATTAAAATCAAGGAAGAACTGGATACAATTGTTGAAGAAAAAGCTATGGGACTTAAAGATCTTTCAATTGAACTTGATGTCCATGAGAAAACAGTAAAGGAAGTATATAATAGAATAGAGCAGAGCGCCAGCGATCTCTCTTTCAGAGAACAGGAGCTTACTTCAATACATAAGAGAATAGATGGTTATGATGCAGTTTTAAAAGAACTCTCTGATATGACATCAAAAGTTGATGAGAATCTTAAAAAACTTCATGAAGAGTCCATCTTTATAGATGATGTAAACAAAAAACTAAAAGAAACCTCATCTTCAATGGATAAGCTGGAAAACAGAATACCTCAAATAGTAGATCAATTTGCGAAAAGAAATGAAGAAAGCGCAGAGCTTCTTAAAGTCGGAATTTATAATGAAATAGAATTAAAGACAAATACAGTCAAGGAGCAAATTGAAAAGAGCAAAGAGGAGGTACATGATTTCCGGGAATATCTTGCAAAGCTTGAAGAACGGAGAGATACACTCGGAGAGCAGACAATCAAAGATGTAAGCAAAGAGCTCGAGCAGTTATCAGAAGATTTCTCTGCCAAGTTAAACAAGACAGAGGAAGATTTTGAAAAAGTACTTTTTGATATAGGACAAAAAGGGACAGTTTTGGGCGAAGAGGTTTTTAAGACTGTAAGAAAAGATATTGAAGAAAGAGCTTCTGAAATAGCTACTGATGTTGATGGTAATCTAAAAACTCTTGAGGAAAGAATAAAAAATCAATTTGAAAAACTTAGCACAGAGATGAAAGAGTTTGAGAAAAACATCAAAGATAAATATGTTAATACTCAGCAAAACTCAATGCAGCACTATAAAGATGTAATTACAGGTATCAAAGAATTTGAAAAAACATTGAATGGAGAATCCGGCGAAATCGAGAAAATGAGAAAAGAAATCGAAGCTGTTTCCGGCGATTTTGAAAAAAGGCTGGAATCCTACAGAAATTTTGTCGATGAACTTGAACAAAAGAAGAATGTTGAAACAATGAATTTTTCACAAAAGCTTGATGCAGATATAAATAATTTTACACAGAAATTCCAGAATAAAGTTGAAAAAATTGAAGAAAAATATAATCAGAGATTTTCCAGAGCAGAAGAAGAAAATGAACAAAATCAGAATGTTGTCTTTAATGAACTAAGAAAGCAGGTAACAAAAAATGTTGAATCTGTAAAAAAAGAACTCTTAAAGCAGATTGAAGAAACAGATTCCAATGTTGTCGCATCGCTTTCCAGGGCAGAAGAAAGCATCAAGGAATATGAAGCAGCTATAAGCTATAAAGTGGAAGGTCTTACAGGAATCGAAAAAGATATTGATGAGATGGAGAAAAATCTTAAAGGTCTAATGAAAAGCGTTAGTCAAAAAATGAAAGATGATTTCCACTCATTTGAAGTATCAATAGATGCGGAAAAGAATTCTCAAAAAATAAAACTGGATAATGATTTTAAAGAGATCCGGGAAGTTCTGGAAACTCTTGAAAAACGGATAGATGAATTAAAGAAGAGATCTTATGAAAATGTTGCTGAAAAATTGCAGGTTTTTGAAGATGAATTTTTTAATGATCTTAAAGTTCGCAATGAGGCAATAAACAGCAAGCTTGGGTCATGGCAAAAAGAAGTAACAGAGAAAATTGATCAGGTTTCAATGGAAACAGTTGGAATAAGAGAAGAAATGGAAAACAAAAGCATGGAGGCAATGAAAGACCGCCTTAATGAACTCCATGTAAAAACAAATGCCCAATTCCAGAAGTATGAAAATACTGTAGGGATATTTAAAGATGATATTGATGAAAAACTGACCCTTATTGAAAAAAGTGTGAAAGATTTTGAAGCTTCTGTAAAAACAGAAACCGAAGATATTAAAGTGGCAAGTTATAACCATTTTAACAAAGAGTTTACAGATTATCAAACAAGCATTGATGAAAAACTAAGACAATATGAAAAAGAAGTTACAAAAATTATTGATGAAGTAACGTCAGAGTATTCAGTAGAGAAAGATAATTATGTAAGTGAATCGGCCGAAGCAAGAGAATCGTATAATCAGCAGCTTAAAGAGATCAGCATAGTTATTGGTAGACTTGATGATGATCTTAAAGAAAGATCACAGACTGCAATTGAAAAACTAAAAACCGATTCAGAATATTTTATGAACGATTTTTCCAAAAAGAACAGAGAGCTTGTGCTTGAAATAGATACCAAGATAAAAGAATTCAGGATAGCTGTTCAGGATATCAAAGATAGAGTCGAAAGCACAGAGAAAAGAATGATGACAAAGATATCGGAAAGCGCAAGAGTCTTAAATATATCTTTGGATGATATTGATAAAAAACAGAAAAATTTCGTCAATCAGACTAAAATATTCGAGCGTGCAGATATACTTAAAAATGCTCTTGATGAAAAGATGGAAGAGTTAAAAAGAGATATCATCAAAGTAGATGCTCAAAGCAAAGATATTAAAGTTGCGGAGAAGAAATTTGAAAATGTAAGAAAACTTGGGGATGAAGTCTCTACAAAACTCAACAGGTTCCTTTCTGAAAAACGAAAAATTGATGAGATCGAAGGTGATTTTAAAAAGCTTTTAAACATGTCACAGGCTGTTGATACAAAACTTGAGCATGTAACAACTGTTTACGACAGTTTCCAGGAAATTGATGTGAAGCTTAAGAGTTTTGAAGATTTATTTAAAGATATAACTGAAAAATCCCAGAGACTTGAAAAGAAAGAAAATATAATAGAAGCAACAATAGATGCAGTAGACAAAAATTTCCAGATGGTTCAAAAGCTTGAAAAAGGTTTTTCAGAACTTTCTGAAACAGCAGAAATGTTCCCAATGAGGTTAAACGAAGTTGAGACCAGATTTAAAAAAATAAATATTGAAAAAGGCGAAGCTGAAAAAGTTCTGGCAAAGGTTGAATCTCTCTCAAAGATCATGAATGAAATCGAAGGAAAAATGGACAAACTTCAGAAATCCAGAGAGTGGCTTGCAAGAACAGAAACAAGGCTTACTGAATTTGTAAAAAGAGCAGAAGATAATATCACTCTTCTCGGCTCTCTTGTAGACAAAGATACAAAAGTCAGAAAAACCAAGAAAGAGGGCGCGCCTTCATCGGATAAGCGGGAAACAGTTGTTAAACTTGCGCATCATGGGTGGACAACTGAAAACATTGCCTATCATACAGGGCTTTCAATTAGTGAGGTTGAGCTTATTCTTGAAATAATGCCCAAAAAATAGCGCTATTTCTTCTAAATTTTTTGCAAATCTTGACGCTTTTTAACTCAATTGTTATTTTTATATGATAATTAATTAGATATGGAGCAATCTATTGTGAATAAGGAAGAAGAAGAGAATAAGAAAACAGAGTGTGCTGAAAATAGCAGTAATGAAGAAAAAGCAGAAAAAGAAGATATAAATAATTGTAACACTGATGAAGAATGCACTAAGATTAACGAAGACCTTGGTGACAAGCTTAAAAAAGCAGAAGATGAGATTTTATATCTTCGTGAAAGTGTTTTAAGAAAACAGGCTGATTTTGAGAATTTTCGTAAAAGAGTTATTAAAGAGAAAGAAGAAACTGTTAAATATGCAAATACAAATCTTTTATTGGATTTAATAAATATAATAGATGATTTTGAGAGAGCTATTAATTCTACAGCTGATTCAAAAGATTTCGAAAAATTTTACAAAGGAATAGAATTAATAGAAAAACAGTTTTCTTCAATGCTGGAGAAAAAATGGAATCTTGTAAAGTTCGCAGCTACAGGAGATAAATTCGATCCTGAAAAGCACGAAGCTTTTATGAAAGAAGAGAAAGAGGATATTGCAGAACCTGTTATTGCAGAAGTTTTTCAAAATGGATATATGCTCAATAATAGAGCAATAAGACATGCCAAGGTAAAAGTTTTTATGCCAAAAAACAATGATACAAAGGCAGAAAAGGAAGATAAGAATTAATTATGGATTTTACCTGGTCTT
Organism: Spirochaetaceae bacterium; assembly: GCA_009783755.1. GTDB lineage: Bacteria > Spirochaetota > Spirochaetia > CADAEX01 > CADAEX01 > WQTU01. The sequence continues at coordinate 7,804 of WRCW01000019.1, read as the reverse complement.
TATGCAGATATGTCCCGGGTTTTTCGGGGGCGAGCCTGGATCAGGATATTTTATATTAAAGGTGATAAATTAGGAGAAATTTATATGGGAAAAGTTATAGGAATCGATCTTGGAACAACTAATTCTTGTGTTGCTGTTATGGAAGGGGGAGAACCCATTGTTATTCCAAATGCAGAAGGGCAGAGAACAACACCATCTATAGTTGCTTTCACAGATAAAGGCGAAAGACTTATTGGACAGCCTGCAAAAAATCAGATAATTACGAATCCTGAAAATACAATTTATTCGATAAAAAGATTTATGGGCAATAAATTTTCAGAAGTTCAAAGGGAACTTGTTCTTGTTCCTTATAAAGTAGAAGATACCCCCAGCCACGATATTAAAATCGATATAAGGGGAAAAGCTTATACACCACCGGAAATATCTGCGGCAATATTGCAAAAAATGAAAAAAACTGCAGAAGATTATCTTGGAACAACCGTTACCGAAGCTGTAATAACAGTACCTGCATATTTTAATGACTCGCAAAGACAGGCAACAAAAGATGCCGGAAGAATATCAGGTCTTGAGGTCAAAAGAATTGTAAACGAACCTACAGCAGCTGCACTTGCGTACGGTTTTGGAAAAGAGAAGAAAGATGAAAAGATCGCAGTATATGATCTTGGAGGCGGAACATTCGATATCTCCATACTCGAACTTGGCGATGGTGTTTTTGAAGTAAAATCCACTAATGGCGATACGCATCTTGGAGGAGACAACTTTGATCAGACAATAATCGCATGGCTTATTGATACATTTAAAAAAGATACTGCAATAGATCTTTCAAAAGATAAAATGGCATTGCAAAGACTTAAAGAAGCAGCTGAAAAAGCAAAGATTGAACTTTCAAGCACACAAGCTACAGATATCAATCTCCCTTTTATTACTGCTGATGCAAGCGGGCCAAAACATCTTTTATATAATCTTTCAAGAGCGAAATATGAACAGATGGTCGAGCATCTTATTCAAAGGACAAAAGAGCCATGTATCAAAGCATTAAGCGATGCCGGGCTTTCTCCTGCAGATATCGATGAAGTAATTCTTGTAGGAGGGGCAACAAGAACTCCTGCTGTGCAGGCAATAGTTAAAGAAATATTTAAAAAAGAGCCCAATAAAAGCGTAAACCCGGATGAAGTTGTAGCAATGGGTGCTGCAATACAGGGAGGTATTCTCGGAGGCGATGTTAAAGATGTGCTTCTTCTTGACGTTACTCCTCTTTCACTTGGAATTGAAACTCTCGGCGGAGTGTTTACAAAACTTATAGACAGAAATACAACGATTCCAACAAGGAAAAGCCAGGTTTTCTCAACTGCTGCAGATAACCAGACAGCAGTATCTATCCATGTTCTTCAGGGAGAGAGGGAAATGGCAGGGCAGAACAGAACTCTTGGAAGATTTGATCTTGTAGGTATCCCGTCTGCGCCAAGAGGTATCCCTCAAATTGAAGTTGCATTCGATATAGATGCAAATGGTATTGTCCATGTATCTGCAAAAGATCTTGCAACTGGAAAAGAACAGAAAATAAGAATAGAATCATCTTCTGGGCTTTCAGAAGCAGAGATAAAGAAAATGGTCGATGATGCAGCAGCGCATGCAGAAGAGGATAAAAAAGAAAAAGAGAGAGTAGAAGTAAAAAATGAAGCAGATGCACTTCTTTACTCAACAGAGAAGTCTCTCAAGGAATATGGAGATAAAATATCTCCTGAAGAAAAAACAAAAGTTGAAACAGCATTGAATGATCTTAAATCTGTTATAAATGGAACAGACAGTGAAGATATTAAAAAGAAGAGCGAAGAACTAAAACAGGCTTCTTATAAACTTGCAGAAGAGATGTATAAAAATGCTTCGAAATCAACAGATCATCAGGGAGCAGGAGCAAATACCCAGGATAACCCTAATTCAAATAGTGATCAGGGTTTTGATAACAAACAAAAGAATTCAGGTCCTGGCGACAACATCGAAGATGCTGATTACGAAGTTGTTGATGATGATAAAAAATAAAGTAATTGTAAAGTGAGATCTTAAAATTGGCAAAAAGAGATTATTATGAAGTCCTTGGTGTCCCAAAAGGGGCAACCAAGGAAGAAATAAAAAAAGCTTACAGGAAACTTGCACTTCAGTTTCATCCGGATAAAAATGCAGGCAACAAAGAGGCAGAAGAGAAATTCAAAGAAGCTACCGAAGCGTATGATGTTTTAAGCGATGACAAAAAAAGGCAGACATACGACCAGTATGGTTTTGCCGGAATTGATGGAATGGGAGCTGGGGCTCACGACTATTCAACAATTTTCAGGGATGTTGAGTTTGAAGATATATTTGGAGGCAGCTTCGGCGGGTTTAGCAGTATATTTGAAACTTTTCTGGGCGGAGGCGGCCGTTCCAAAGGGAGAAGAGGCGACTATTCTTCCCGCGGAGCAGATTTGCAATATAATCTCGATATTTCTTTTAAAGATGCTGTTTTTGGCTCCAAAGTCGAAATATCATATAACAGAAATCATACATGCGATGTTTGCAATGGTTCAGGAAGCAAACAAGGATCAGGAAAAAAGACATGCAGCACCTGCGGAGGATCTGGGCAGGTAAGAAGAAGTAACGGATTTTTCTCAATAGCATCCCCATGCTCAACTTGTCGTGGCGAAGGTTTTGTAATTGAAAGCCCTTGTGCAAAATGCCGCGGATCCGGAGTAGATAAACGAAATCAAAAAATAAAGGTTTCGATCCCCGCAGGTATAGAATCTGGCAAGAGAATAAGTATTGCAGAGCAGGGTAATGCAGGTAATAATGGAGGACCTGCCGGAGACTTATATGTGCTTGTGCAGGTAAAACCGCATGAATATTTTGAAAGGCATGGGCAGGATATTTACTGCTTGATATCTATTTCGTTTACACAAGCTGCTTTAGGCGCAAGTATTTTTGTAAATACGCTGGATGATAAAAAAGTAAAATTAAAAATTCCTCCTGGAACACAAAACGCTAAAATGTTCAGGCTAAGAGAAGAGGGGGTTCCGCATCTTCATAACCCAAGCAGACGCGGCGACTTATATGTAAAGATAAGTGTAGTTGTTCCGGAAAAACTATCTTCAAAACAAAAAAAATTGCTTGAAGAACTTTCTTCGGTTTCAGAAGAAGTAGAAAACCCAAAACCTGTAAAACTTTCTTCTTTATAATAGCTGAAAAATACTAACTGAAAAAACTAAAAAACAGTTTATATATTCCCCTTTAAATTAGCTTACTAGTGTAGCATTATGACCCAATTTCATCAGTATAAAAACAATAAAAATTTAAAATATTTTTGTTGACAGCTCGCTTTTGTGTGTTATTATTTAATAAGCGTGAAATTATCTTTCAATATTTTTTGAAAAATTACGCCATAATACTAATGATTAAGGAGGTTTATGTGCTTGGGACTGTACAAAAGTACAAAGATGAATGGATAGAATTCACCAGGGAAATTGTAAAAATTCCTTCAGTTACCGGTACCGAAGGTAAGCTATCAGAATTTTTTCTTAAAAAGTTACAAGATCTAGGGGTGAAAGAATCATTTATCGATGAAGCAGGTAATGTTGCTGGTGTAATCAGGGGAAAAGGAAAAGGTCCAAATATAATGTTTAATGGACACCTTGATACTGTTCCATCAGGAATTGCTTCAGCTTGGGCTCCTTTTAAGCCATTCGATGCTGCCATTGATGATAAAGGTAATATGATTGGACTTGGCGTATCAGACCTTAAAGCCGGCTTAGCTGTGCAGTTTTATGTTTTTAAAGTTTTAAAGGAGGCGATAGATCAGAAGAAAATTGAATTACCGGGCGATTTGATTTTTTCAGCTGTTGTACATGAAGAACCTGCAGAAATGCTTGGCATGGAATATTTTATAGAAAAAACAATGCCTAAACATAATCTTAAGGTAGATCTTGTTTTTCTATCGGAACCTTCAAGTAATGATGTTGTTCTTGGACACAGGGGGAAAATTGAAATAGTCGTTAGAACACAAGGGAAAACAGCCCACTCATCACAACCAAAACTTGGAATAAATGCGCTTGAAAAAATGTTGCCGATAATGGAAGCAGTTTTTCACAAGATGGGAAGTCAGTTAAGAGGGGATCCTATTTTAGGAGAAAGCTCAATAACAATAACTGACTGTATTGTAAAACCTGGCGCCATGAGTATTGTTCCTGATCAGTGCGAAATATCAATTGATAGACGTTATATGCCTGATGAACCACTGGAAGCAATACTTGGTCAATTTGAGGATATCTTCAAAGAACTTAAGAAAAATGATCCGGATTTTAAAGCTACAGTAGAACCTAGAGTTTTTAAAGAAAAAACATGGACAGGATATGAAAAAGATGTAAAAAAATATCATCCGCCATGGAGAACAGACAGGGAACTGGATTTTGTAAAAAAGACATTCAAAGCTTTAAAAGATATAGGTCAAAATCCTGCTGAAAAATATTGGAAGTTTGGCACCGATGGCAGCATGACTGCCGGTATTTACAAGATTCCAACAATCGGATATTCAGGCGCAGAAGAAAAATGGGCTCATCAGCCAAATGAGCAGGTAAATATAATTGAAATGCTTAAAACATTTGATGGCTATATAGCTATAATGTGCGAGCTAATGGGATTAAATATTAATATTTTTAAATAAAACTTAGGAGGTTTTTATGACAGCGACAAGGCCGGCAAGACCATTAGTAGGTCTTATAATTATGATCGTACTGGCTTTACTAGTTTATGGCTGGAGTTTTACCGAAAAGCCAAAAGTTGCCATAGTTTCAGATTATGACACTTTGCTTTCGGATGCTGCAGATGGAGATTTCATTGCGAAATTATCATGGATGTTTGGAGACTGGGGCGATCCTGCTTTCCAGAAAACAGGTCTAGGTGGTATTTTAATGATCCTGGGCGCTATTCTGGCTTATTATCTTGACAAAAAGAAAAAGACAACTTTTGGAATTTGTTATGGTTCAGGTCTTTTTTGGAGAGTTCTTGCAGCTCAGTTACTTGCTGCATTGATTTCCAACTTTCTGTATCAAGGTCTTTTCAAGACACAGGATATAGCATTCGTACCAACATTTATCCCAATTGTAAGTATAACTCCAGGGCTTATTTTCCTTTTTGGAGGAGAATGGCGTAAAGTAGTTACAGCAGCTGTTTTTGGTGCTCTCATAGGATGTCCTTTTGCATATTTTATCTTTAAAAACTTTGTACAGCCATGGGGCCTTCCAGGCGCAGTTGGATGGGTATCTCCAATGATCATTGGTGGTCTTTTGTCTGCCGAAGCTTGCAAATTCCTTCCTTGGATGGCAAAACAGGCTTCTGATCCTCAGGATGTAAAACCTGCAGCAGCTGCTGCTCCTGCAGAACCTCCCAAAATGAATAATAGCTGGTTTGTAAAAAGAGTATTTGCAGACTTTTCAGAAGCAAACTTCTATGGAAGCGAAATAGCAGGATTATTCTTTATCCTTGGTGGTGTTATAGCTGTTTATCTTAATCCAGCTCTTCCTGGATATGGCGATGGAAATTTATATCTTGTACTCCTTGCTTCACAAATTCTTGCATCTGCATTCGGTGTTTTCATATACTGGCATAGATTGTTTGAATTAGGTGGATATCCAACATTCGTTCCTGTTGTAACTTTAGGTCCAATCTTTGTTCTCTTTTACGGAACAGCACTCCATGTTGTTTTCACAGGTGCTCTTATTGGCGCAATTTTCATGCCTCCATTTGCACACCTAATATCAAGATCACTCCCAACTCATCAACCAGGTTATGTAGGCCCAGTAACTTCAATGTTCGTATGTTGTTTAGTTTTTGTAGGCATATTTAATCAGGTTCCAGGATTTGGTGTTTGATAAATATATTTTAATTTAAAGGAGTTAATAATGAAACCATTGAAAAAAACAAATATAGATGAAGCAATTGCCAGAATATCAGATTGGAAAGGCAAAAATATTAAACATGAAATGGTTCCCGGAGGAATTACAAACCCTAACTTTAACGTTAATGTTGATGGAAAACACTTTTTCCTTAAAATTCCAGGAGCAGGCACAGAGGCTTTTATTGATAGAGATAACTGCCATGCTGCAAATGTTATTGGAATGGAAACAGGTTGCGGTCCAAAAGTTAATTACTATTTTGAAGATACAGGCGTTGAGGTATGGGAATGGCTTGAAGGATACAGACAGGTTGTATTTGGCGATATTTATAAAGAAAAAGTATTTACAAAAATTGCAGAATCTGCAAGAGATTTCCATAATTGCGGAAAAACATTACCTATTAAACAGACTCTTTTTGAACAAGCATGGCAGATGATCGAAAGATCAAAAGGCGGCGGATATCTTCCTCCATGGTATGACAGAATGGTATATTTGCTTCAAAAAATTGAAGAAGCAATACAGAAAGATGGTATTGATTTTAAACCAAGCCATAATGACTACTGGACAAATAACTTCTTGTATAACGATGAAACAGGCGGATTTAAGCTCATAGACTTTGAATATGCATCTATGAATGATCCGTATAACGATCTTGGCTGTTTCTCTACTACAAACTATTTAACAGAAGCTATGGATGTATTGCTCTCAAATATCTATCATCGTGGCTGGAATGAAAAAGGGTTTGCAAAACTTAAACTTTATAAAATTATTGCTGATATTAAATGGGGATTCTGGGCTCTTCAGCAGTATCTTTTCTCAGATGTAAATTTTGACTTTATGAACTGGTACGGTATGAAGACAGCAAGACTTCAGCACTTGTGGCAGGATCCAAGACTTGATTATTGGCTTAATCTCCTAAGCGGAAAACCAATATTCAGACAGGAGAAAAAATAGTTATTATTTGTCCATAGTGTTTAAACATTATGGACAAATTTTTCATTGATTTAAAAAATCAATAAAGAGGTTTAGATGAAAAGGCAACTTCTAAAAACGAATATAGATGAAGCAATTGCCAGAGTCGCAGATTGGAAAGGTAAAAATATAAAATATGAACCTGTTCCAGGTGGGATAACAAATCCTAATTTCAAAATTAATGTAGATGGAAAAAATTATTTTCTTAAAATTCCGGGAGCAGGCACAGATGCTTTTATAGACAGGGATAACTGCCATACTGCCAATATATTAGCTATGGAAAGTAAAGCAGGTCCTGTTGTAACCCACTTCTTCGAAGATACTGGTGTAGAGGTTTGGGAATGGCTTGAAGGGTACAGAACAGCTACATGGGGCGATATGTATAAAAAAGATACATTTGATTTAATTGCCAAATCTGTAGCTCGATTCCATAATTGCGGCAAAACTCTGCCATTAAAGCAGACTCTTTTTGAGCAAGCATGGCAGATGGTTGATCTTGCAAAAAAAGGCGGTTATGAACCACCATGGCATGACAGATTTTTATATATATTAAAAGAGATCGAAGAAGCTATTCTAATTGATGGAATAGTTTATAAACCATGCCATAATGACTTTTGGTCAAATAATTTCCTGGTTAGCGATGAAAAGCAAGATTTTAAAATGATTGATTTTGAATATGCATCAATGAATGATCCTTATAATGATCTTGGATGCTGGGCAGCAATCAATTATTTTACAGAAGAGATGGATGTTTATCTTTGTAATGCTTACCATGGTAAATGGGATGAAATGGGTTTTGCGAAAATAAAACTCTATAAAATTATTGCTGATATTAAGTGGGGATATTGGGCTCTCCAGCAAGTTGTTAATTCAGATGTGAAGTTTGATTTTATGAACTGGTGGGGAATAAAAAT
>WRCW01000018.1 GCA_009783755.1 Spirochaetaceae bacterium | reverse complement strand
GTCTGCTCTGGAAAAAGCCAAACCAATGGTTATAGGCTCATCAATCGGAGCATATAAAGATACCCTTAACAAAGTTCGCTCTCTTTTATCAACTGACAAAGATGATGTCCGTGGGAATCAGACTTATGATCTTCGTACCGGAGTCCATGTAATTACAGCTTTAGAGGCGCCGCTTTTGGATTTGCTGGGTAAGTATCTGGAAGTTCCTGTTGCTGCTTTGTTGGGAGATGGACAGCAACGCAAAGAAGTTAAGGTTTTGGGTTACCTTTTTTACGTTGGAAACCGGAAAAAAACAGATCTCCCTTATCTCTCAGAAGAGGATTCCCGGGTTAAATGGTATCACTTGCGCCGGGAAGAAGCTATGACTCCGGAAGCAATAGTTACGCTTGCCCGATGCAGCAGGGAATTATATGGTTTTGAAGATTTCAAACTTAAGGGCGGTGTTCTGGATGGCAAGGAGGAAATAAAAGCTATTCATGCTTTAAAAAATGCCTTTCCTGACGCTCGTATAACGATTGACCCAAATGGTGCGTGGAGCCTTGTTGAGGCGATTTCTCTGGTTAAGGATATGCAGGGCATTTTAAGTTATTGCGAGGATCCCTGTGGCGCTGAAGGAGCTTATTCCGGCAGGGAGATAATGGCAGAATTCCGCCGTGCTACAGGCTTCCCTACTGCCACGAATATGATAGCCACTGACTGGCGGCAGATGGCCCATTCTGTAATGCTTCAATCTGTGGACATTCCTTTGGCAGATCCTCACTTCTGGACAATGGAAGGCTCAGTCAGGGTAGGCCAGATATGTGACAATTTTGGTCTAACATGGGGTTCCCATTCAAACAATCACTTTGATATTTCTCTGGCTATGGTTGCCCATACTGCCGCCGCAGTTCCTGGAAGGGTCACTGCAGTGGATACCCACTGGATATGGCAGGAAGGAAGCGACCAGCTTACAAAAAACCCGCCAAAAATTCATGGCGGACATATCGAAGTTTCTCCTAAAGTGCCGGGTTTAGGTATTGAACCTGATATGGACAGAATCGTGGCGGCTCACAAGTTGTATACTGAAAATTGCGCTTTTGGCGGAGGGCGGGACGATGCTGCGGCAATGCAGTATCTGATTCCTGGCTGGAAATTTGATCATAAGCACCCCTGTATGGTGCGATAAGATAAATATTTTTTTGGAGGAAAAAATGAAAAAATTCTTTTTTGTATTGATGATTATGTTGCTGAGTGTCTCTTTGGTAATGGCTACCGGATCTTCTGATAAAAAGAAAGATTCTGGAAAACTTAATTGGCCCACCCAGGCAATTAATATGGTGGTTGCTTTTAGTGCAGGAGGAAATTCAGACTATAATGCCAGGACAATGGCAAAATACATGACCAAGGATCTTGGACAACCAATCGTTATTACCAATGTGGGTGCTGCTGGTGGAACTGTTGCTGCAGCCCAGGTTAAAGATGCCAAACCAGACGGATATACTGTTTTGGTTCATCAGCTTTCTATTAATGTTGCCACTGCTGCTGGAGTTATTGATTTTAATTTTGCAGACCTGGCACCGGTTTGTGTATTTGCCAAAGCTGCTGACGAGGTTATCGCAGTTCGCTCAGATGCTAAATGGAACAACATTAAGGATTTGATTGAAGATTCCAAAAGAAATCCCAATAAAATACGGCATGCAGCAAATACTGGAGCATCTACCCAGTGGATCGCTATTGCGTTACAAAATGCAGGGGCACAACTGAATATCGTAAGTGCAGGTGGTTCTGGCGAGAGGATCCCTTTACTTCTTGGCGGACATATGGATGTCATTCCAATTCAGGTCAATATGATCGAAGACTATATTAAGACAAATAAATTCAAGATCCTGGCTAGTGTCAGCGCCGAGAGAAACCCTGCGAGACCTGATGTTCCCACCCTTCTTGAATCAGGGGTAGCTTGCAGCTATATGTACTACAATACTTTCTTTATGCCAAAAGGTACTGATCCTGCTATTATTGAAAAATTCAGCCAGGCAGTTAAAAGAGTAGTGGATAACGAAAAAGAATATGCTGGAGAAATTGTGTCCTTTGGCCAGACGCCTTTCTGGATGGATACCCAGGCCACAACCAAACATTTTGCCGATGAGCTCAAAAGTCTCATGGCTATTTCAGGTGTTTTACGAGGTAAATAATTTTTGCATAGGGGTAATTTTCTGTTAAGGAAGATTACCCTTATTTTGCAAGGAGATAACATGAATTTCAAGAAAGAGATTGGTGTGGGAATTTTTTTTCTGCTTTTATCAGTATTCTATTTATTGTCTACCCTTTCCATCTCAACATTCGATCCTTTTTCATCAGGGAGAAGTGGAATCATTTTGGATTCCCGTTCCCTTCCTCAGATGTTAGGCATACTATTAGCCTGCTTGAGTATTATTCACATTATTGGAAATGTGCTTAAATTACGAAAAACAAAACTAGAATCCGGTAGTGATACCCAGGCAGTCATGAAAAAACCTTTTAAATTCGAACGTCCTCAGCGACTTATGGTGATCACCGTATTGCTGATATGTGCATATATTTTCTTTTATGTCCGGCTTGGCTTTATCTTATCTTCAGTTCTATTTCTTCTTTTGCAAATATTTATTTTAACTCCAGCAGAAAAGAGAAAAAAATGGGCGATTTTTACTGTTTGCTTTTCTATTGGTGTGCCAATACTTTTATACTTCTTATTTACAAGAGTGATTTCCATGTATCTTCCACGTGGATTATTAGGATAGAGGGATATTGATATGTTAGAGTTATTTGGTACAGCATTTGCCACAATTTTTTCAAATCCCATGAACCTGCTGCTTATTTTTATTGGGGTTGTCGTGGGTGTTATTTTCGGCGTTCTTCCGGGGCTTACATCAGTAGCAGCTCTTTCAATGTTCTTACCCCTTACCTTTGGTATGAACTTGGCGATTGGAATTTCCATGTTGGCAGGTATTTATATTGGTGCAACATCAGGAGGATTAGTTACCTCTATTTTGATGAATATACCTGGAACACCTTCATCCATCGCAACATGTTTTGATGGATACCCTCTGGCACTGAAAGGGGAAGCTGGTAAAGCACTGGGTATGACTGTTTTCTGTTCCTTTATAGGAACTATGGTTAGTATTGCTGCGCTTGTCTCTATTGCTCCGGCTTTAGCGTCCGTGACCATCAAATTCGGACCCTGGGAAAATTTTGCAGTTACTTTTTTCTCCTTGAGTTTGATTGCAAGCCTTGTTGGAAAATCTCTTGCCAAGGGGCTCATAAGCGCTATTCTTGGTGTAATGATAGCTACGATTGGAATGTCTCCAATTGATGCTGCGAAGAGATTTACCTTTAATAATATTCAGCTTCTCGATGGCTTTGCGCTTGTACCAGTATTGGTAGGGCTTTATGCTATTTCTGAAGTAATTACAACATCCTCTGGCGCTAAGGTCGTTGATACCACAAAGATTATGGATTTTAAAATCAGAGGACTGGGTTTTAAACTTGCGGAACTTATAAGCCAGATAGGAAATATTATCCGCGCCTGCATTGTTGGAATCGGTATTGGAGTACTTCCTGGTGTAGGTGCATCGACAAGTAATTTTGTTGCTTATGCAGTGGTAAAGAAAGCATCCAAATACCCTGAAAAATTCGGGACAGGTGTTATTGATGGTGTTGTTGCTACAGAGACATCCAACAACGCTGCCATAGGAGGAAACATGGTTCCCCTTCTTTGCCTGGGTATTCCCGGCGATGCTTCTACAGCACTGCTTTTAGCCGGGTTTATGATGCACGGAGTAACTCCTGGGCCGCTCTTGTTCCAGACCCATGGCCCGGCAGTGTATGTGATTTTTGCCTCCATGATTGTATCTTCTTTCCTGATGATGGCAGTAATGTACGCTAGCATGAGAGGGTTTGTTCGAATACTTAAAGTACCACCCTATTTTCTTATGCCGGTTATTGTAGTTCTCTGCATAGTTGGAGCTTATGCTGTTGGTTTTAGAACTTTCGATGCCTGGGTTCTTGTAGCTTTTGGTATCCTTGGTATTGTAATGAGAAAATTTGACATACCCATGCCGCCCCTTATTCTTGGCTTTATCCTTGGCGAGCCTTTTGAAACCAATCTCCGCCGCGGGTTACAGCATTCCAATGGGGATCTTGGCCAGCTAATCAATCATCCTATTGCTCTTGGTTTTTTTATTTTAATAATTATGATCTTTGCTGCTGCTGAAGTACAAAAGAGGGTGAGGAGCAAAAAAGCATGAGCACCCGCACTCCGGTAATCAATGAAATGCAGGTAATCCCTGTAGCTGGATATGATAGTATGTTGCTTTCATTGAGCGGGGCTCATTCACCATTTTTCACCAGAAACATTGTGATCCTGAAAGATAACTCAGGGAAGCGCGGAATTGGTGAGGTTCACGGCAACGATTCGATCACGAAAACTCTGGAAGAATACAAACTTCTGGTAGTTGGCAGAGAAATAGGGCAATACCGTTCAATCATCCAGTCATTGAAAAAGCTCCATGAAAAATCTGCCAGAAATAGCGAGGGAATACAAAATCTATCACTGGCTAATCTTAAAGACGTAGTTCATGCAGAAAGCGCAGTAGAAGCAGCGCTGCTGGATCTCATGGGACAGTTTATGGGTATGCCAGTCTGTGAACTTTTAGGTGATGGCAGGCAACGAGAGAATGTTGCGGTTCTGGGTTATCTTTTCTATCAAGCTGATAGTAAAAAAACCGGACTTCCATACATTAATGAAAATGACAGCAATAATTCCTGGTTTGCCCTGCGACGGAACCCCTTCCTTACAGTAGAAGCTATTGTTGAACAAGCCCAGGTTGCCAGAGAATATTATGGCTTTAAAGACTTTAAACTAAAGGGTGGTGTATTTTCAGGTGAGAAAGAGATGTTAGCAGTCCAGGCACTGGCGAAACAATTCCCGAATGCCAGGATAAATATTGATCCCAATGGTGCATGGATGCTTGACGAAGCCATCGAGCTTTGCAAAGGTTCATCTCTGAGTTATGCGGAAGATCCCTGCGGTGCGGAGCGCGGTTATTCAGGGCGGGAAACCATGGCAGAGTTTAAGATAGCCACAGGGATTTCTACAGCAACTAACATGATTGCAACTGATTGGCGGCAGTTTTACCATGCAATGGTAGAAAAGTCTGTTGACATTGTTCTTGCAGACCCACATTTCTGGACAATGGAGGATTCTGTCAGGATTGGTCAGGTATTGGATCACTGGGGACTTACTTGGGGATCCCATTCAAACAATCACTTTGATATTTCTCTTTCCATTTTTGCTCACTGCGCTGCAGCTGCGCCTGGCAACATTACTGCCATTGATACTCATTGGATTTGGCAGGATGGCCAGTATCTCACTAAAAATCCATTAAAGATCAAAGATGGTTGTATTCATGTTTCAAATGATCCTGGTCTTGGTCTTGAAATAAATATGGATGCAGTGCTTAAGGCGCATGAGTTATACAAAAAACTTGACTCCGGGGATCACAATGATGCAGTTGCGATGCAGTACCTTATCCCTGGTTGGAAATTTGATTCCAAGCGTCCGTGTATGGTGCGTTGAGATCAATTGGTTTTATAAGTACAAGGAGTTGCCTGATGAGATTTGTACCAAAAGGAATTATTCCGGCGATGATTACGCCTCTTACAAAAGATTACAATGTTAATTTTCCAGCATTACGGAAGTTGATTGATTTTCTTATTCGAGGAGGTGTTCACGGAATTTTTGCCATTGGCACTACCGGCGAATTCTATGCAATGAACAATGCTGAGTATCAGGAGATTCTGGAAAATACCATTGACCAGGTAAAGAGTAGAGTGCCGGTATATGCAGGGGTCAATGCTATTGGTACCCGGGAGTCAATTGCTCTTGCAAAAATATCGGAAAAGGTTGGCGCTACTGCCTTAAGTGCGCTTACTCCATACTTTATCACTATTAGCCAGAACGAACTTTATGATCATTTTGCGGCAATTGCCGGAAATACAAACCTTCCCATCACTCTTTACGACAATGCTCCCAAAACTCATCTGATGATCAAACCAGCTACTGTGGAAAAACTGGCTAAAATTTCCAATATCGTGGGAATAAAGGATTCAACAGGCGACCTCACCAACACAGCGGAGATCATCAATCGCACAAGAGGAATGGAATTTAGCGTAATGATGGGAAGAGACAGCCTGATTCATGCAGGGCTTGCACATGGAGCTATGGGTGCAGTTGCTGCGACCGCTAATGTTGCTCCGGAAATTGTTTCTGGTATTTATAATAAATATATGACAGGAGATATTAAAGGTTCTCTGGAGGAGCAGTACAGGCTACTTCCTTTGCGTATTGCTTTTAGCCTTGGATCCTTCCCTACTGTTATAAAGGAATCCCTGGAACTTTTGGGCATTGAGGCTGGCCCCTGTGCAGCTCCCATCGCCCCCATGACAGCAGAAGAGAAGGATCAACTAAAGAAGATTCTTAAGGAAATGAAACTTATAGATTAAAAAGAGAGGTATGTAAAAATGAGAAGATCTGATCGTGAAATAACTGAAAAAAGTGAGATTGTTAATATTCTGGAAAAAGGAGATTCATGCCATATCGCATTATGCGATGGAGATACTCCCTATTTAGTTACAATGAATTATGGTTTTGAATGGAATGATAATTTGAAAATCTATTTGCATTGTGCAAGGGAAGGGAAGAAAATAGATCTAATAAAGAAAAATCAAAAGGTGTGTTTTTCCGTTGATACTGGACATGAGCTGGTTGTGTCTGAAAAAGCATGCGGTTGGGGCATGAAATATAAAAGTGTTGTAGCTTCAGGTACAATTGAAATAATCGAAAATAATGCTGATAAAATAAAAGGCTTAAATTTACTTATGAAGCACTATGCTGGTGGAACTGATTTTCAGTATGAAGAGAAAATGCTACAGGCAACAACAGTGTTAAAAATAACAGTTTCTGAAGTTGTGGGAAAAGAGAAAAAGTAGCAAGGTCAGTAATTTTTAAGGAATTACAATTTGTTTAGGATCAACCTGAGCTGCAGGATACTTAAGATCCATTGATTCCAGAGTTTCTACCAGAACCTGTGCAACAAGCAGATTCCTAAACCACTTTCGCTCTGCTGGGACAATATACCATGGATTTTTTGGAGAAGAACATTTTTCAAACATAGTTTCATAAGCATGTTGATATTCATCCCAGCGTGCTCTTTCCTGAATATCTGACATAGTAAATTTCCATAGTTTTTCAGGAATATCCAGCCTCTCCTGAAGCTGCTCTTTCTGGTAATCCTTTGAGATATGTAAAAAGAATTTGACAATTCTTGTCCCTTCATCATTGAGCATTGATTCAAAAGCATTTATATGATTATAACGCTGTTTAATTGTTTTCTCAGGCGCAAGATTTTTTACTTTTACAATAAGCACATCTTCATAATGGGAACGGTTAAATACACCAATATGCCCTTTTCTTGGAACATTCTGATGAATACGCCATAAAAAATCGTGCAAAAGTTCAACTGAGTTTGGACCCTTAAAAGAGACAACTTTGCATCCTTGCGGATTTATTGGACCAAATACATTTCTGATTGTAGAGTCTTTTCCAGCTGCATCCATTGCCTGAAGAACTACAAGAAGCGCTTTGGAACTGTCTGCATAAAGAAGAGCCTGTAAGTCCTGCAGCTTTATAAGTAATTCATTAAATAGCTTCAATCCTTTTTCTTTTTCAAGTTTTCCTTCATACTTGGTAGAAAAAGAGTCAATTTTTATTAATTTGTTTTCAGATATCGCATAATCTTTTGTATTGATATTCATTTTTTGGTCCTTTGGTTTTAAGATGTTAAACTAACTGGGTATATATTATATCATATATCTATGAATTATACAAAATAAATATTGGAACCTGTATCATAAAAGGAGGATTTATTATGAAAGTTATTGCTTTAAATGGGAGTCCAAGAGAAAATGGGAATACATTTTTTGCATTATCCAAAATGGCTGAAGAACTTATAAAAGAAGGAATAGAAACAGAGATTATCCAGGTTGGCAGCAGAAAAATCAGAGGATGCATGGGGTGTGGTCATTGTCTTCAGTCTGAAAACAATTATTGCGCAATGACTGATGATATACTCAATAAAACTGTAGATATTGTAAGAGAAGCAGATGGTCTTATTCTTGGCTCTCCCACATATTATTCAGGTATTTCAGGAACAATGAAATCATTTCTTGACAGGTTATTTTATACAAGTTTTAGAAAATATTTTAAGCAAAAGGTTGGCGCATCTGTGTCTATAGCAAGAAGAGCAGGGGCTGTGGATGTTATTCATCAGCTTAATAATTATTTTAATTTAGCTGAAATGATTATCGCTCCTTCCCAGTACTGGACAATTGTGTTTGGGGCAGCGCAAGGTGAAATTGCTAAAGATGATGAAGGGATCCAAACCATACAAAGAAATGCACAAGCAATGGCATGGCTATTAAAAATAATAGATGCAACAAGAAATACTATTCCTTTTCCTGTTCATGATGGCAGGGCGCGGACAAATTTTATAAGATGAAAGATTTATTTTGATGAGTAAATAAAATGGATAATAAATTATTAAACGATAAAGATATATTTCCTGACATAAAAGTAATTAAAACAGAACTTGGTGGATTTTATGTTGTTTATGAAAAATTCTTAAAAGCAATAACCGGCAATGAATATAGCCTGAATCCGGAGTGGCGTTATTATAATGATGGAAAATGGCTTTGTAAAGTAACGTATAAGAAAAAAACAATAATCTGGGTTTCTTTATGGGAAAAATATATTAAAGCAACTTTTTATTTTTCTGAAAAAAATGGTTTGGGAATAAACGATCTGAAAATATCAAAAAAGTTGAAAACATCCTTTTGGGATAATAAAAGTATAGGAAAGTTTAAACCTTTGATAATAAATATAAAAACAGAAAATCATATAAACGATGTTTTGAAAGTTGTAAAATATAAAAAAAGCCTGAAATAAGTATCAGGGTAGAATATTTTCCAAAAGCTGGATTATAAAAAAGGGAAAGAAGACTCTTTCCCTTTTTTATTAATTAATGCTTTACAGGATTAAATTTGTACTCCCCTTTATTTGGTTCTTCAAGCGTTCCTATCGATGGGTAGAGCAAATGCATTCCTGCAATAGGGATTTTGTTTTTTGTTACATATTCAAAGACTTTTTTGCGTGTTTCACTGGCTGCTTTTGGATCTGTATCATAAACAGTTGCTATGTCCGGAGCAGGTATTTGTATTTCCATAACATTTATTAAATCGCCGGTTATGAGCACACTCTCTTTTCCGGAGCTTATAAGATAAAGAGTATGGCCAGGTGTGTGTCCAAATGCTGCAATGGGTGTTATTCTGGGAATAAGTTCTTTTAGTTTGCTATTAAGCTCAGATGGTTTAAAAGTTTTTACTTTCTTACCATATATTGCTAACGCATTTTGTGCCAGCTTAAAGTTGTTCTGCCTGGCTTCTGTTGCAGCAGCCATCATTTTACTGTCTGTCCAGAAATTCTTTTCCTGCTCTGCAAGATAAACTGTTGCATTAGGAAATAAGACTTTTCCATCTTTTTGAAGCCCGCTGATATGATCGCCATGCATATGGGTAATAAAGATCGTATCAATATTTGCAGGTTCAATTTTTAAGGTTTTGAGATTTTCAAAAAGAGTTGTACCAAACCCTGTATCGATCAGTATTGTATTTTTAGGTGTTTTTACAAGGAATATATTTGTTTGTGCCGGAGAAGTTCCTTCTGGAATGTATTTTTGAACCACAGCCTTATCTGCAATAATAATTGCACTGTCTCTCTGCCCCCTGTTTTCTACAAGTAAGTTTACCTCGCAGTCGCCTACTTTGTATGTAAAAATGTTTTTGGAATCCTGTGAAAAAACAATTCCTCCTGTACACATTAAATATAATAATATTAAATAGATAAAATTCAATTTCATAATATCCTCCTTCTGGATATTATATGTCTATATCAAAAATATTTCCATTCTAATTTAAATAATGAAACTATTTTAATTAAAAATAGTTTATGTTATAGTTTACTATGCATCAATTTTAAAATATTAAATTTACTTATTGATGATATATGAACATTGAGGAGAAAATATGTCAAAAAAAATAACTACAATTTTACTGTTCTGTTTGATATGCACTTTTGCTTTTGCTCAAACTGCCCAAAAACAGATTTTATCTGAAAAAGATATTAATGGTTTTATTAACAATTATGAACAGATAATGGATGCTATTGATAATCTGGGAGATAAATATGATTATCTTTTTGAAGGAATAGATCCAAACGGAGGTTTTGAATCATTGATAAAGATGCGTTCAATAAAAGTTCCTGCAGAAGTGCAAGATATTCTTAAAAAAAATGGACTTGGTGATAATGGTTTTGAAAAAGTAATGGTTATTATTATGGGAACTGGAGTGATCCTTATGGAAGATGACCTTGATAGTTTAGCCGCAGAAGCAGCTACAGATCCTAAAATAAAAGAATATTTAAAACAGGCCAGAGATGGAATAAAAACACTAAAAGATTCTATAAATAGCAAAGACCTTGATCTAATAAGTAGCAAAAAAAATGAATTATTTTCAACATTAAAATAATAAGCGCCTCTTCATAGACAATAATAAATAGTATATGTATACAAATTTTATATTATCATATATCATTGAGTAGAGATTATGTATGATAAGGTCTATTTTAGGAAAGAAAGAATATTTTTTAATATTTATATTTGTATTTTTAATAATCTTTGTTAATCAACTTTCCCTTTCATATATTAATAAACTTCAGAAAAATGCAGAAGTAGTTAATTATATGAGTATTCTGGAAGGGACAACAGAAAGATTGATAAAAGAAGGGATACAAGGGTTCTATGATCCTAATCTTATTAATTACATAGATTCTATTATATATGACTTGATCCATGATAAAGGTGAAATAGGACTCATTGTTATTCAGGATACAGAATTCCTGGATCACATGACGGATGTACTTAATTGTTGGGGAAAAACCAAAGAAAATATATCGTCTATAAAATCTAATCAACAACCTTACCGCATTTTTGAACTTAGTGAAGAATATTTTGATCTTGTAAATAAAGCTACTGTTGCTGCAGGGGCATTTGCTGAACGAAAGGTAAAAAATTCCAAATTTTTTTTACGATGTGCAAATATTGTTTTTATTATATTTATAATGACAGGATTAGTTTACTTTTTAAAAGCAGGGGAATTGAAAAGGAAGAGTGCTATTATTAATCAAATAGCATTTGTTGATACTTTGACGCAGATGCCTAACCGTGCAAGTTGTGAAATTGAAATTGATAAATACAGAAAAAAAATGCCTCAGGATATAAATTTTGCAGTGGCTTTGTTTGATATGAACAATTTAGAAAAGATTAACAGCTTAAAAGGATGGCATGGAGGAGACAGGATCATTGCAGAGTTTGCAAGAATTTTAAAAGAAGAAGCAGAGGAATTCGGATTTGTAGGAAGATATGGCGGCGGAGAGTTCCTTGGAATCTTTAAAAACAGCGATAAAGAAAAAGTCGAAGAATATATCAAAAAAGTTAATAAGAAAGTTATGGAATTTAATAATATCCATACTGGAGATAATACAAAAATAATAAGTTTTGCCGTAGGATATTTTATTGGAGATCTGGGAGATAATAATTTAAGTAAATTAATTAATAATGCTGATAAATTAATGTATAAACAGAAAAAGAAAATGAGAGAAAATATCAAAGATTAGGTTTTATTCCTGATGTTGATACATTAAAAAATCGCAGAGCATGAGTCCGTGCTGTTGCGCAAAAGCACTCCTTTTTTTGCTTTTGGAAAAGATGCAGATCTGGTCTGTAGGTGGACATAAATGATAATATTTATTTAGAAAACAAGGGATAGAAATGCTTAATTTGTTATTACTTTTAGCAGGATTTGTTCCTCTTATTTATGGTGCAGATTTACTTGTAGACAGCGCTTCCTCTTTGGCAAAAAGACTTAATGTTCCAAATATTGTAATAGGATTAACAATCGTTGCTTTTGGAACATCTGCTCCGGAGTTGACTATCAATATCTTTGCATCCTTACGGGGAAATAGTGATATTGCTTTGGGAAATATTATTGGGAGTAATATTTTTAATATTGCAGGAGTAATTGGAATAGCTGCAATTCTTTTTCCACTGGCAGTAAAACCAAGAACAACATGGATAGAAATTCCGCTCTGCTTCTTGGCAGCTCTTGTTATCCTTGTATTATCTTTTGGTGGATTTATAGATGGTGAGAAATTATCAGTAATCAAAAGAACAGATGGCATTATACTTCTATTATTTTTCTCTATTTTCATTGGCTATACTATACATTATATGATCTCTTCTCCTAATGAAGAAGAAGCTCCTGTAAAACAATACTCCATATGCATATCTATAATTCTTATCATGGTGGGATTAGCTATACTTATAATTGGCGGAAGAATTGTTGTAATGTTTGCAATCCGGCTTGCACATCAAATAGGGCTTTCTGAAAGGATAATAGCATTAACGATTGTATCAATAGGAACATCATTTCCTGAGCTTGCTATATCTGTAATTGCTGCAAGAAAGAAAAATATAGATTTAGCAATAGGTAATATTGTAGGATCAAATATTTTTAATGCTTTCTTTATTTTGGGAATTTCTGCAATAATTAATCCTGTTCTTGTAAATGGAAAATCTTTTTTTGATTTATGTGCAAATCTTATAATAAGTTTTCTCCTTTTCGTATTTATTTTTACAGGGAAAGGGAGGAAAATAGATAGATGGGAAGGAATAATTTTTGTTGTACTTTATGTTGGATATCTTTTACTATTATTTAGATTATCCTGAGTTGAGAATAATTTAATTTCTGGAAGTGCTGAATCTTTTAAGATTTAATAATATGGAGTAAAGTATGGAAAATAAAGAAGATGTTATTTGCTGCCCGCCATTTGATGCTGTACCATGGGATAGTAAAATACTGGAGTGGGATAATAAAAGATTTGTAAAAGGTAAAGTCTGCACTTTTTTTTACATACCTTTAAATTTTGGTTCTGTTATTAAAAAAATAATGAAAAAAATAACAGCAGCACAGGTTAGTGCCTCTGAGTTTCTCTGCTTATCAGATCACACTTCAAAATGGAATATGGATATTTATCTTGCAGTAGATGATGCTATAGGAGAGCTGCAGAATATCACCATATCCGGCAGTTTTTTCAGCAAAGTGTATGATGGTAACTTTAAAGATACAAAAAAATGGTGTGATGATTTTAAATCACAAGTTGAAAAGATAGGACTTAATATTAGTAAGACATATATGTGGTATACCACCTGTCCGAAGTGTGCAAAAAAATATGGCAAAAATTATGTAGTTATCATAGGCCAGATAAATAAATAAAAATTCAGTGTTGTTTTGCGTTACTTAAAATGGAAGCATAAAAATGGAAATGTGGGATAAGGTTTATAAAAAATTTGGAACAAAAAAACCTGAATATGATAACTGGCTGGATAAGTTTATGCCTGTAATTGAATTATCCCGGAATTTGCCAATTATTGATCTTGGCTGCGGTTTTGGAAATGATACACTTTATTTAAAAGAGAAAGGTTTTAGAGTAATTTCTTGCGACTACTCAATTGAAGCATTGAACCGGCTTGATCATTTTATAGAAAATCCGGAAAAAAGACATTTTGATATGAGGAATAAGTTCCCATTTGAAACTGATTCTGCAAAAGTTGTGATTGCAGATCTTTGCATCCACTATTTTTTAAAAAAAGAAACTGAAGCTATTATTGCAGAAATATCCCGTTTACTGGAAAAAAATGGATTTTTATTATGCCGGGTGAATTCTGTAAATGATATTAATTATGGAGCAGGTCAAGGCGAAGTAATTGAAGAAAATTATTACAATGTTAACAACGATACAAAAAGATTTTTTGATAAAAAAAATATTGAGCTCTTTTTCAAAAATTGGGATATCCAGTATATAGAAGAGTGCACCATGAGCAGATATGAAAAAAAGAAAGTCGTATGGGAATTTTCTGCCAGAAATATAAAATCATGAAAGAATATAACTATTTTACGTCCAAGAGGATTCGAACCTCTGACCTACGGCTTAGAAGGCCGTTGCTCTATCCAGCTGAGCTATGAACGCACGATTCGGGATAGAAGGACTCGAACCTTCGGTCTCCTGCTCCCAAAGCAGGCGCCTTAGCCACTAGGCAACATCCCGAAAAATCATTTGAATTATACTGTTTTTTACCTACATGGTCAATATAAGCGAAACTTTACCCCATGATTTTTGTTCCAAAAGTTTATGAAAAATAGGTAGGAGCAGCCATATACAAAGATTTTAAGTTTATTCCTGGTATAATCGCTGTATATTGGGCTTTATATATTATATGATAAATTTGAGGCATCATAGATGAATACTTCAATAGAAAAATTTGCATATAAAGTATTTAACCTTCTTGATAAAAACTATCCCAAAGAAATCTCTTTTTTACATTTTGAAAACAATTTTCAGCTCCTTATCTCGGTAATCCTTTCTGCCCAGACAACAGACAGACAGGTAATGGAAGTAGTGCCTGTGCTTTTTAAAAAATACCCTGATCCTTTATCACTATCAAAAGGGGCTCTTGATGATATTATGAATATAATAAAACCTGTTGGATTTTACAGGGTAAAAGCTGCAAATATAAAAAAAACTGCTGCTAAACTTATAAAAGATTTTAATGGTATAGTCCCTGATACAATTGAAGAGTTGCTGACTTTATCTGGTGTAGGGAGAAAGAGTGCCAATGTTGTTGTGGGATCATTATTTGGAAAACCTGCAATTATAGTAGATACTCATTTTGGCAGAGTTGTAGGAAGAATTGGATTAACCCAGTCAAACGTTCCTGAGAAAATTGAAAAAGATATAGCGCTATTGATACCAAAAGAGAAACAATATAGATTTTCCATGACAGCAAATCTTCATGGAAGAAAGATATGCCATTCCAGAAAACCATCATGTGCTAGCTGTTTTCTTAAATCCATATGTAAAAGCGTCATCTCATGATAAAAAATTTTAAAAAGTAGTGTCAAAAAAGTATTTGAAAATTTTAATTTTTTTGCTAAAATAGTACTCTATAAAAATAAAATAGAGGATATTTAATTAATATTTGTTCTAAAATTAATAGATTTAATATGCTAATTTTAATAATAAAATCTAGAATATAGGAAGGTGAAATTTGAGTGTAGAAGATGTACAAGATTTTGAAGATTTTGATGAATTAGAGAGACATTATAAAACTACTCTTTCGCTTAGTATTGAAAATATTTATGATAAAATATTAAAAATAGCTAAATCTAAAAAACAGGATAAAGAACGCCTTTCTGGGGTAAAAAATGATATCCAAAAGCTTGCAGGACCAACCGGAAACTTTGGTTTTTTTCAGATAAGCAATATTTTAAAAAATCTTAGTACATATCTATCAAAATTTACTGTAGAAAATAAAAAATATAAAAAAAAGGAAAAACCAGATTTTGAATATATAGTAAATACACTTTCCGAGATAAAGAAAATTCTTTTCTCACATGAGTCAAATAAAGAGAATAGATTAGACAATACTCCAACTGTTATTTCATCATCATCCATGTGGTTTTTAAAAAAGATTCCTGAAAACTGGAATAGAAAGATAGTTATTTGTGATTATGACAATAGAAAATATCTTACTGATCTTAGGGATAAACTTGCCTATTTTGGATATTGTATTGATTTTTTTAAAGAAATAGAGGAAGCAAAAAATAAAATATTAAAAGAAGATATTCATTTAATTATGCTTGATACTGCTTTAGTTATGGAAAATAAAAAAATCGTACCATGGTTAAGAAAAATCAAAGAAAAACGGCATTCTTTTAAAATATTTTTTATATCATCTACTAATGATTTTAAAACAAGACTATTTGCTATTAAAAACGGAGGAGATGCTTTTTTTGAAAGTTCTACTGATGTAGCCAGAGTTGCTAATAAAATTGAATATTTTGCAGACAACCGCAGAACACAGCCTGACCATATTCTTATTGTTGATGATGATATAAATACTCTTTCTTATTATGCGGAGCTTTTTCAGCAGAGAGGGATGGTTACTTCTGTAACAACAGATCCTTTTTATGTGTTTAATCTAATAGCTGAGTCAACCCCTGATTTAATCCTAATTGATATGCTTATGCCCGGTTGCAATGGCATAGAACTTACAGCTATGATAAGGCAGCATGATGAATTTCTTCCAATACCAATAATTATTTATTCTGTTTTTGAAAAACCTATGTCAGTTGATTTTGAAATCTCTTTCTCTGGATATGAATTTATTAGCAAATTCACTGATGATGAAACATTTGTCTCTACTGCAATAAACAGGATAGACAGATCAAGAAACTTAAGATATTTCATGGAGAGAGATTCTTTAACAAGTCTTTTAAATCATTCCAATATTTGTGATAGCTTTCAGCGGGAATTTATTAGGGCACAAAGAACAAATCTTCCTTTAAGTTATGCAATAATTGATATTGACAATTTTAAATCCGTAAATGATGTTTATGGACATTTTGTCGGTGATACAGTTTTAAAAAGCCTGGCCTATATGCTTATAGAGAGACTTAGAACTACAGATATTATAGGAAGGTACGGTGGTGAAGAATTTGTTGTAATTATGAGCAATACCAGTGTTCAAAGTGCAAAAAAAGTAATAGATGTAATAAGAAGAAATTTTAGTAAAATTGCGCATAACGCTTTTGGCCGTGATTTTAATGTTACTTTTAGTTGCGGCGTTGCAGGATACCCGGAATTTCCTTCTACAAAAATTATTTTTGACAATGCTGACAAGGCTTTGTACATAGCAAAAAAAGATGGAAAAAATAAGGTTGTCATTTATCAAGGCGAATAATTTTTTTATAGCTTTTTTCTGCTTATTGACCGAAGTTAAGAATCCAAAATAAAAGAGAGGGTCGCATAAATCATGTATGACCAGGTAAAGAAGGTCAACAAAAATGGTTTTCGTAGTATACCAATTTTATTTTTACTGCTTTTTGTTCTTTTTTCCTGCACTGGCGAAGAAAAAAAAATATTTATAAATATAGATAGTAGCGGACGTACTGAAAACATCTCTTTGATTAAAGATGAACAATTAGGTAAAAATATTGTTTTCTATAATCTAAAAAAAGCATATAAAATAAATTCATCTGAGCCTCTTTTTTTTAAAGCAGAAATAAATAAGTCAGAAGGATCCTGTATATTTGCTATTCATACATCTGCATGGGTAAAAGAGATTGAATTTATTGCAGAAGATAAAGAAGCATCTATTTATTTTACAGTTCCAGCCAAAGATGAGCCATGTGAAATAAAAGGATTCTCAATCAGAGTTTCAGAAAATTATTTTTTAAAAAATATTACAATACCTTTGCTCAAAGAAGTCAGATCAATTAATAAAAAGGATTTTGTGGAAGGATACATAATAACCAATGATTCTGTTTCACAAAGCGAAAATCTAAGGAATTTGATTTCAGATAATAAAAACTCTTTTATTTTTGATCTTGATGGATATTTTGATAATCAGCCTTTATCCAATATTTTAATTGAGATTGATGAAAAACCATTGGATAAAATAGAAGAACTCAGTATAAGTTTTTATACAGGCGGGATAAAGAATAGTATAAAAGTATTTCCTGTAAAAGGGAGAATCAATATCACTTCTACAGATCTATCTGAGATTATTCCAGAATTCCTGGCTGGAAAAATAAAAACAGATACAATTGTTTCGATAAACTTATCAGATAATACTAATATTTTTAAGAAAATATTTCTTATGCGTAACAAGGTTGATACTTCTGCTCTAATAGCTCTTGAGGCGGATTTTGGAACAATTATTAATTATCAAATTGAAAAATGGAGACAGGAAAAATTTGAGATATTTTCATGGTCAATTTTTCCTGAATTTCTTGTAATAGATACAGCTGATTATGCATTCCAGGATTCAATGTTTAAAAGGCTAGCTTTTTTTGTGGAAAAACCTGAATCAGTTGGAAAAATATTAACAGATACTGAAATGAGCGGCCTTCATGGGTGGAATGCTCATGATTATAAAGCAGAAGATCTATGCAATTTCTTTAATTTAGCACAACAGACAGGTTTTATTCTTTCCAATGAAGAAGAACTTCTAAAAATAATACTCCAGGAAAATAAGATAATAAAAAAATCAGGCTCTCAATTTTTACCTTTAAGAGGAGGAATTTTATCCATATCCAGAGAGACTACTCCTTCGCTTAGAAGAGTTTTTGTTATGCATGAAGGATACCATGGAGTGTTTTTTGCCTCAGAAGAATTCAGAAAAAAAAGCAATGAAATATGGGCAAAAACTTCTTCTGATATAAAACTTTTTTGGAAAATATTTCTTATGCATAGGAATTATGATGTAAAAAATAACTATCTGCTTGTTAATGAATTTATGGCATATCATTTGCAGCAAAATCCTGTAAATGGACAAGCTTATTTTTTTAATTATTCAATTCCTTTACTTCAAGAGAGATATTTGTCACGAAAAGATTTTTTTAATAATTTAAAAGAGAACTATAAGAACGAATTTTTTTCAATTAGTACTGAATTTGCAGATACTTTGTTTTCAATTACAGGACTTCCTGCTGGAAATCTTATTTTTATAAGAAAATCATCCAAATAAAAACTATATTTTTAAAATTACCCGGCAAAGTCAATTAAAAACATTACCGGGTACTCTTTAATTATTTTTTCTCAACCTCTGTAATTGCTTCCTCAATAGCTTTAAGCGCAAAATCCATCTCATCTTTTGTAATAACCAGAGCAGGTGTAAGAGTAAGAATATTACCCATTGTTAATTTAAAACTTACCCCTTTTGAAAGAGCCCTGTACATTACCTCTTCTGCTTCTTCTGTTGCAAGCTCTCTTGTTTTTCTGTCTTTTACAAGTTCGATCCCTATAAATAAGCCTATTCCCCTTACTGCTCCAATAAGAGGATGTCTATCCATCATTTCCGTAGATTTTTTTAAAGCATATTCTCCAAGAGTTTTAGCATGCTCAATTATATTGTTTTTCTCTATATAATTGATTGTAGCAAGCCCTGCTGCAGCTCCAAGTGTGCTTTTTTCATGTGTAAAGTGTCCAAGAGCAATATGACCTGCAACATCCAGTTTTTCATCTGCTATTGTTGCTGCTATTGGGAAAACTCCTCCACCTAATCCTTTACCAATTACAAGAATATCAGGAGTAACATCAAAATTTTGACAAGTAAACCATTTCCCGGTTCTACCAAGAGCATGAGGCACTTCATCAAAAATCAGTAAAGCCCCATATTTATCACAAGCTTTTCTGACTATTTGCCAATATTCTTTTGACGGCACATATGGTGTGCTTCTTACAGGTTCGGAAATTACAGCAGCAATATCTCCTTCTTTCTCAAGAATATATTCAATATATTTTGCCCAAAGTATTTCCCACTCTTCGGGCTTTCCAATATCCATAAACCGCCTGTGGATATCCGGCGGTGGTACATGTTCTGTTCCACTGCTTAAGGGCCCGATCCCTTTTCGAAAAACTGCTTCACCGCTGATAGAAATTGTATCAAGTGTTGCGCCATGAAAAGAATCCCACATGGAAATAGTTTTATGCTTTCCTGTTGCTATTCTTGCTAATTTTATAGCTATTGAATTTGCTTCCGCTCCGCCAGGCGCAAAAAGCATTTTGTTGAGATTTCCAGGAGTAAGAGATGCGATTTTTTCTGCAAAATCAGTAACAATTTTATTTGTATAGCGCCTTGTGCAGAAAGGGAGCTCATCGAGCTGTTTTTTCACAGCATCAATAACATCTTTATTTCCAAACCCCACCTGATGCACATTATTTCCATGAAAATCAAGATAGCGTCTTCCCTGCATATCTTCTATCCATGCGCCGTTTGCAGATTTAAGAACATTTAAACAAGGAGTAGATAATGATTGTTTTAAGAAGTATTTGCTGTCTTTATCAAGAATTTTTTGTGTTTCACTATTAATATTTTCTTTTTGCCATTTTTTTCTTTGTTCAGAAATATTAATATCCCCTTCCAGTTTCAGTTGGTTATCAGTTTTTTCACTCATATTTTCTCCTTAATAAATAGAATTATAGTTTATTAAAAATAACAGGTCAATAAATTGTATATACAAAATAACTTTTTATCATGACAATCATAAGTTACATAAGGAAATATTCTTCTGATATTATAAAAGCTTATAATAATTCTATTAAGTATGATTAAATATGATTAAATATGATTATTATTATAAGATTTTATTATTGACAAACTCTGTTTCAAATAAGATAATGCCCAAGGATTTTAATCCTTTATCCATGAATTTATTATTTAGGTTTAATCGAAATGGAGGTTTTATGAAGAAATTTTTATTGCTACTTATTGTATTTTTTATGCTTGCTGGTCTTCTTTTTGCTACCGGTAGCGGAGAAAAAAATGCATCAAAATCAGTTATCATGGGTAGTTCTAGCTTGGGTGGAACATGGTATCCTACTGCCGCAATGATGGCTGGAGTTGCGATGAGGTATGAAGGGCTTACAATAACTGTACAGGCTTCAGGTGGTGGTATGGAAAATTTAAGATTAATGAAGCAGAATCAGTATCAAATGGGTTTATGTGCACCAAATATTGCAAACTATGCATATAAGGGCGAGGCTTTTTTCAAGGAAGAAGGTAGACACGAGAATGTTACTTTTGTAACAAACCTTTATCCAAATGCAATTTGCCCTGTTGTTATGAAAAGTGGTCCGATCAAGAGTATGTATGATTTTGATCCAGCGAAGAATGGTGGCAAAAAATATGGTTTTTCACCAGGAAGCCCAGGGTCTGATGATGAGTTAAGCTGGATAGAAGTTTTTGCTGGTTATGGTATAGATAAAAGTATGATGAGTTGGAGACCACTCTCCCACAATGAAAGAGTAATGGCTTTTAAAGACAGAATTCTTGAAGCACTGGGATATATGACAGCAATGCCTTCCGGAAGTATTATTGAAGCATCTGCGCAGATACCTATAAGAATTCTTGAAATAACAGGAAAAGAAAGAGATGAAATAATTAGAGCTTGTCCATGGTATTATCCTTATGTTGTTAAAGCTGGTTTGTACAATGGGGTGGATCAAGATGTCGAGATAATAGCGCAGGGAGGTTTTGTTATTGCAAATAAGGATGTTCCGGAAGAAGTTATATACAAATACCTTACTGCAGTTTTTGGAAGAGGTCTTACTGAGGTTCAAAATGTTGCAGCAGCTACAAAAGAGATAAATCTGGAGAACGCTTTAGGTGGAAATGAAACAGCTGCCCTTCCTTTCCATAAAGGTGCTGAAAAATTCTTTAAAGAAAAAGGCCTTATAAAATAAGGGTATTTTTTAAATATAAAACAGGGGTAAATGAAAAACCTCTGTTTTTTTTTGCTCAAAAACTTTTTAAATTTATCTTTTTTTAAGAACTTTATAATTGATTAAAAACAGGTCGAAAAATTGTATATATAAAACTATAGGTTATATAAAAAAAATTCTTTTGATATTATAAAACCTTATAATAATTCTACTGAATATAATAAAAAATAATAATTATTATAAGATTTTATTATTGACAAAGTCAGTTTCAGGTAAGATAATGT
>WRCW01000017.1 GCA_009783755.1 Spirochaetaceae bacterium | reverse complement strand
GGGCTTTCCAAAGGCAATATTGTTAGAGAAATTGATGCTCTTGGCGGAGAGATGGCAAATCTTATTGATAAAACAATGATACAGTTCAGAATGCTCAATAAAAGCCGTGGTCATGCTGTACAGTCGCCAAGAGCGCAGGCAGATAAATTTGCCTATAGCCAGCTTGCAAAATGGACACTTGAGAAACAGAAAAATTTAACACTTTTTCAGGATACTGTTACAGATTTTATCCTTAACAAAAGAGGTACCAGAATTAAAGGTGTTGTAACAGAAAGGGGAAGAATTTTTGTATCTGGCGCAGTTGTTCTTACAACAGGAACCTTTATGGAGGGGAGAATATTTATAGGAGATTATACTGCTGTTTCCGGCCGTATTGGGGAGCCTGCCAGCCTTGGGCTTGGACTTAATTTAAGAAAAATGGGATTTAAAGTAGGCAGACTAAAAACAGGAACTCCTGCAAGGGTTAGAAGAAGCTCTCTTGATTTCGATAAAATGGAAATTCAGCCTGGAGATAAGGATATAGTCCCATTTTCCTTTAGCAGGGAAAAAATTGAAATTGAGCAATTACCTTGTTATATGACATATACAAATGATAATACCCACAAAATAATTGCTGAAAATATTGGAAGATCTCCGCTATACGGGGGAAAGATCGTAGGGAGAGGTCCCAGATACTGCCCGTCAATTGAGGATAAAGTTGTAAAATTTCCGGATAAAAAAAGGCATCAGATATTTGTTGAGCCAGAGGGACTTCACTCCGAAGAGATGTATCTTAATGGAATATCTTCTTCTTTGCCCGAAGAAGTGCAGGAATCTTTTCTTAAAACAATTCCAGGTCTTAAAAATGTTGAAGTGATAAGGCCTGGCTATGCTGTGGAATATGATTATATTGATCCTCGCCAGTTAAAACCATGGCTAATGACAAAACAAGTGGAAGGGTTATTTATTGCAGGGCAGACTAATGGGACATCAGGCTATGAGGAAGCTGCATGTCAGGGGCTTATGGCAGGAATTAATGCAGCTCTGTATCTTTCGGAAAAAGAACCTATTGTTCTGTCAAGAACAGAAGCATATATAGGGGTTCTTATAGATGATCTGGTAACGCTCGGAACAGAGGAACCATACAGAATGTTTACCTCCAGGGCAGAACACAGGCTTTCGCTTAGACATGATACTGCAGATAAAAGGCTCATGCCAAAATCAAAAGAGATCGGGCTTTTGAGCAATGAGGCTTTTGAAAAATATAAAGAAAAACTCCTGAAGACAGAGGAGATAAAAGAACTGCTTAACCAAAGGAAAATTACAGAAGATGTAATTAAAAATCTTGATGAGCAAACTGCTAATTCTCTAAGAAAGCATTATGGAGAGAGTTTTGCCAAAGCTATAAAAGATCCAGAAATTACAATATATAATATAAAAACTATTGATGAAAAACTTGCTAGTTCAAAGGAAGAATTGCTTTCGTTGGTAGAGCTTGATATAAAGTATGAAGGATATATAAAAAAGCAGGAACGGCAGGTAAAGCGTTTTGAGAAAATGGAGAAGATGAAAATTCCTGAAAATTATAATTTTGATAATATTGAAGGGATATCAAATGAATCAAGACAAAAACTAAAGGAAATAGCTCCTGCCACAATAGGCCAGGCTTCAAGAATTTCCGGAGTAAAAAAATCAGATATTGCAGTTCTAATGGTTTATCTGGGCAAGAAAAATAAATGAGAGATTTTTTTATAAAAGGAATAGAGCTTATTGGCATTGCTTACAGTGATACGCAAATCAATAAACTGCTTGCATTTTATGAAGAACTTTCTATCTGGAATAAAAAAACAGGATTTTTAAAAGCAGAAGAAGAGATCCTTGTAATAAAACATTTTTTTGACTCTCTTGTTGCAGTTCCTCTTCTTTCACAAATGAATTTTAAAACAATTGCAGATATAGGGACAGGAGCTGGTTTCCCGGGAATCCCTTTATCCATATTTTTTCCGGATAAACAGTTTACACTTGTTGAGAGGTCAGGGAAAAAAACTGCATTTCTTAATAATTGTAAATTACTGTTTTCTCTTGATAATATCCTAATAGAAGAATCAGATCTTGAAAATGTAAAAAATAGTTTTGATGTAGTAACGTTTAGGGCATTTAGGAATTTTGTTGAATATTATAAAGCACTGGCTGCTATCGTAAATCCCAAAGGAAGCCTTTTTGCCTATAAGGGAAAAAAGAGAGAGATAGAAACAGAGATGCACGAAGCAGGAATAAAATTATTTAAAACTGAAAAAGTAGCTGTCCCTTTTCTTGAGGAAGAACGTCATATCGTAATTACAGAAAAAGAAAATATTAATCTCCCTTAGTTGCTTTTGACAATATAGACATAAGCTGTTTTCCACTTATAAGATCTATGGTCCTTGCTTCAACAAATTTAGCAGCTGTTTCAGAAAATGTTCCGGCAGTAAGACAGAATGACTGGCCTGCCCTTACATCCTTGCTTTTAAAATAAAGATCTCTAAGCACTATATCACCTACAGCAGTAGTAGATCTAATAAATCTGTAAAGCGCAATATCTTCCATCTGGCTGGATGTAACTTCTGCTACAATATCTACATAATCATTCTTTGTGGCTGTAATATCTGTAATTTTAATCTTTGCATTGGGATATAATAAAGGAGCAATCCTTTTGCATAAATTTAAAAATTCAGAAGTAGGAGACATCAGATATGTTTTTAAATTTTTATTGGAGGCAAGTTCTGAATATTTTGATTTTAATATCTGAATATCTTTGTAATTAGGAGAAATGCTTTGTATTATATCAAAATTTTTAATAGCTGCATTTATTTTGTTTTCCAGTATATATGTATTGCCAAGCTGATAAAGAAGCTCAAGTTTTATCTTTGGATCGATCTCACTATGTCTTAATCCAAGCTCCATATCTTCAACAGCTTTAATGTAATTTTTTTTCTTTATATTTATTTTCCCTGCTTCAAGAGATGCAGGAGGACCATAAACAGGATCTCCCCTTAAATGGCTGAATATTTTATACCCGCCATCAATTTGACCTGATTCATTATATGCCTGTCCAAGTATATATAAAACCTCTTTATCTCCAGGAGAAAGTTCAAAACTTTTTCTAAGATACTCTACTGATTCTTTAAATTTGCCCAAATAAAAAAGAATTTTACCAATATATTGTAATGTAGCTACATGATCTGGCAGCAGATTTTTAGCTGCGACAAAGAAAGAGAGGGCTTTATCATAATTTTTTTTATCATAATCAATAACACCCAGATTATAGTTGACTTCAAATACATCTTTATTTTTTTTCCTTGCATAATCAAGGTATTTATATGCTTCGTCAACTTTTCCTGTTTTAAGTGCTGAAATTGCATATTTATATATTATATCGATCTCATTAGTCGCCGAAGTCCCTTCAGGTTTATCAAGCAATAATTTAAAAAGATGGAGCGATTTATCATAAGTCTCCTCAGAGTAGTAGAGATTTGCCAGCTCAAGCATCGCTTGTGTATCTTTTGGATTCTGTTCAAGCCTCTTGGTTGCATGCTTTAAGATCGAATTTCTATCTTTATTTTTAGTGTTGTCAGATACGCTCTCTGTACTTGAAATTTTCTTTACAAGAATGAAAATAAGCGCCGCAACAATCACAAAAGCAAGAATAACTGCAAGAATTATTAAATTCATAATTTTATTATTTATAATCGGTAAAATATTGTCAATAATATAAAAACATTCTTAATAGGTGTCAAAACATCAATTTTAAATAATTTATTGACAAAATGTGCCTGCAGCTATAGGCTTTATTTATATAGATTTATAAAAATGGAGGCTGTAAATTGGACAACCCTACAATTGGAATAAAAATTGCTAATGGGACATATTTCCCTATTTTGAATGAAGAAGATAGAGCTAAAAAGAAGGTTGTTCTTTCTCCTGTAAAAGAAAATCAAAAAGATGTTAAAATTGATATTTTTAGGGGAGAAGGAGAAGGAATGTATGAAGCAATATATGTTGCAAGCCTTATTCTCAATAATATCAATCAGGAAGATGGAAAAGTACCAGATATAGAACTACTATTAAGTGTAAGTGATGACAGAATACTTGATGTACAGGCATTTGAGTCAGTATCTGGTGTAAAACAATTTTTATCAGTAAGCCTTGATTCAATTGATAATAATATCGGTTTTTATGATATGCAGGATACATCTTCTGAAGATGGTATTTCAGTTGAAGGAACCAGTTTTTCATCTGATTTTGATGATAATTCAGATGAGGGCGAAAGCAGTGAAGAAGATAAAGGTACTATAGAAGAAGAACAATATTCTTATGAAGCTGAAAAAGAAAACAAGAAAGGAAAAAAAGGCAAAAAATTAATAATAATATTGCTGATTTTATTACTGCTTTTACTTGGTTTCCTGGCTTATGCACTTATTATGAAACCTGCTTTAGCAAAAAATTCTGAAAAAGCCAATTCACATACTACTGTTGCCTCTGCTGTTGGACTAAAAGAAATGCAAGAGGTTAAACCACTTGTTGTTGTGGAGCCAACTCCTGTAAAAGAGCCGGAACCAACCCCTGTGAAAGAACCTGAACCAATTAAGCCTGTTGAGACTGTAAAAAAACCTGAGGATACAAAGTACATTATAAAATGGGGCGATACCTTGTGGGATATTTCAAATACTTACTATAGGACTCCCTGGCTTTATAAAAAAATTGCCAAAGATAATAATATTAGAAACCCCGACCTTATATATGCTGGTAATCGTTTAACAATAAAAGCTGAATAGATCCATTCATCCTGCAAAGAATAATTAAATTTTAATAGTTGAATCAGTAATCATAAAATTGGTATTCTTATGGAGGTAAAATGGAGAGTTTTAGTGATTAAAAATAAAAAACAAACTATAGCCGCAATAATAATTTCTGTTATGGCTATATATCTTTTTTTTGCGATCTTTTTTGCAAGAGCAGGTACCAATCCTGAATTATATCCGGGAACATTTCTATACAACTATTATTTTGATTCAGTATTTTATATCCCTGTATATCTTTTAGTCTGCGTATTTTTTCTGCTAAAAGAGAAGTTCAATAAAAATAATATTATTCTCCTGATTCTTACGATTTTGCCTTTTTTAACCATCAGCCTTGCCCTGCGTCTTTTGTATGTCAAAACAAATTTAAGTGTGCTTGAAAAAGGACTTTTAAATTCATTTGGATTGTTTGCACCATTTGTTCTTTTTCTTATAACAATAGCAGAGCTTTTTATTATTGTAAGGCTTGGCTTTTTTCTTCATATAAGAAGAAAGATGCAGGATGCTGCAGAAGATAATAGCGAAAGCCCTGCGCAGGAAAACGCTCCTCAGGAATCTCCTGCTGAAAATGAACCCTCTTTGCAAGATCAAAATCCTGTTGATGCAAACAATAGTACAGAAAATGCTATTTCACCGTCTCAGCAAAAAACAAAATTTGTTGAGTTAAATTTCAACTATACTCCTCCGGAATATCAGCCTCCTGACTCTTCAATTAAAGAAAATAACAAAGAGCCTGACTTATTATCAACAGAAGAAATTCCTGATTACCTTGATGATGATATTTATAATCAGCCGGCATACTACAGAATGAAGAAAAAGGGAGAAGCGGAAAAAGATAATATACCAGCTATTGAGCCTGGCCTGGATGGAGCAGACATTCAGTATGAAGAATTTGAAGAAAACGAAGAAGATGAAAATGAAGATCTTCTTGAAACAGAATCTGATAAAGAGATTGCAAAAGTTTTAACAGAGTCAGATGATAGTCCCATTGTTGTCAGAGAGTATTTTGCCTCGCAGAAAAAAATTAATCTTAAAAAAACAAGCTATAAAATTCCAGTTGATATACTTGATGAATATGAAGAAATAGGTTTTTTGGCAATCGATGAGCGCACCAAGGAAGAAGCAAGGATATTAAAACAGACTCTTGCGGAATTTAAAATAGAAGCAGAAGTTACAGGAATAAAAAGAGGGCCTGTAATTACAATGTTTGAAATACTTCCGGCTCCTGGAGTAAAGCTTTCAAAAATCACAAACCTTGCAGATAACATTGCGCTGCGTCTAGCAGCATCAAGGGTAAGAATCGTTGCTCCCATTCCTGGAAAACATGCTGTTGGAATAGAGGTACCAAACAGAACCAGAGCTATTGTTTCTTTTAGAGAGCTTATTTATGTAGATTATCAGCAATATTCAAAATATAATCTTCCGGTTATTCTTGGAAAAGATATTACAGGCGAGGAGCAGATAATCGATCTTACCCAGACTCCCCATCTTCTTATAGCAGGGGCAACAGGCTCTGGAAAATCTGTATGCGTTAACTCAATAATAGTATCGCTTCTTTATAATAAAAAGCCGCAGGAAGTAAGAATGATACTTATTGATCCAAAGATCGTAGAACTTAAACTTTATAATGATATTCCTCATCTTTTAACTCCTGTTATAACTGATTCAAAAAAAGCATTTCAGGCGCTGCAGTACTGCATTTATGAAATGGAAAAACGTTATGCACTTCTCGATGCCCTTGGGGTAAAAGATGTTCATTCATTTAATAAAAAAATAAAAAGCAATAAAATTGCAACAATGCCGCTTCCTTATATTGTAGTAATAATTGATGAATTTGCTGATCTTATGGCAACAACAGGCAAAGAGCTAGAATCAACAGTTGCAAGGCTTGCTGCAATGTCAAGAGCTGTTGGTATTCACCTTGTTCTTGCTACCCAAAGGCCATCAATCGATGTTATAACAGGCCTTATAAAAGCAAATATCCCTTCCCGTATTGCATTTATGGTTGCAAGTAAAACAGACTCAAGAATTATAATAGATTCTGTAGGAGCAGAAATGCTTCTTGGAAAAGGGGACATGCTTTTTACATCATCATGGAATCCATATCTTACAAGAATTCAGGGGGCATATCTTTCGGAAAATGAGGCTGAAAGAGTTGTGGAAAAAGTAAAAGAATATGGAGAACCTGAATATATTGATGATGAAATATTTATTGATGATGAAGATGAGGATGATTTTGCCGGATATGATACTGATTATGGCGAAGATCCTCTTATGGATAAAGCGCTTGAAGTTGTTGCAACAGCAGGAAAAGCCTCTGCATCATATTTGCAAAGAAGATTAAAAATCGGATATAACAGAGCTGCACGCCTTGTCGAAGAGATGGAGCGGAGAGGAATAGTAGGTCCTCAGAACGGAAGTAAGCCAAGAGATATTTTAAATATTCCCAACAGCCGCAAAGATTAGTTTTTTTGGTTAAAATATTATGCCAAATTATACTGCTTATTTTAGCAATTCTTTAAAAAAGTTAATGCCCCTATATGTTAAAAGCACATCCAATGTAAAACTTTTTGATAATGACACAATAGTTATAATCCAGAATAAAAATATGGAAGAGTGGCTAAAGTTTGAAATAGCTTCATTAACAGGAATTTGCAGTGGAGTGAATTTTAAATTTCAGGATCAGGCTCTAAGAGATATTATTAATAATTTTCCAGGCATTCCTGAAATACTTGAAAAGAAAAAGATCGTTTATCTTGATGATCTTAAAATAATAATATACAGACAACTTGAACTAATCTTCTATAAAATTAAAGAGTATCCTGATTTTCAAATCGTTAAAAAATATATAGATGAATCATGGGAGAAAGATGATTCAGATGCAAAGATCATTAAAAGTGAGCGGTTGTTTTCTCTTGCAGACAGTATAGCAGGATTATTTTACTATTATGGGTTTAACTGCTCTGAAATGGTCACAACATGGGAAACAGGAAAAAGCTTTATTGAAAATAGTGAATTTAATTATGCTCTGCACCATGAAAAATGGCAGGCTGAATTATGGAGAATTATTTTTTCAAAATCATCACCATATCTGCACATAGGACAATTAATTAAAGATATTCTTGAAAATAAATTCCATGCGCCGCAGCTTAAAAATAATATTGTAATTTTTGGATCTTCTTTTTTGAGCGAGCAGGCTGTAAACTTTTTATGCTATCTTTCAGAAAGCTGCGGAGTCTCTGTTAATCACTTTATATTGTCGCCATCTCCTCTTTACAGTAACTCTGCTTCTTTTATTGATCATTCAAGTTCTTCCCTTCCTGCAGTTGAAAAATGGGCATCTATTGTAAAAGGGCTTGCTGATATACTTTGCAAAAAAAAGGTAATAATTGAAGAACATTATGAACTCCCATCTGCAGAAACAACCTTGGGAAAACTTAAGTCGGCAATTTTTAATAACAAGCCTATGTCCGATAACGGAAAAGAAAATAACTCAATGGCAATCATTTCTGCTTCAGGTAAAAAAAGGGAAATAGAAATTCTTAAAAATAATATAATACAGCTTGTGTCTGAAAAAGGGGTCAAATTTCATGAAATAGGGGTAGCTGCTCCTGATATAAACGAATATATTCCGTTTATAGAATCTATTTTTCCGTCCAGTGCTGAGTTGCTTGATATTCCATACAATATTATGGATATAGATATTGGAAAGGAGTCAGCTTATATTAAAACCTTTCTTGATCTTACTGAATTGTGCGGATCAAGATTTTCCCGCAAAGATCTTTTCAAAATATTTTCAAGCCAGTGTTTTATGGAAAAACATGAATTATCAAGAAAAGATATCGATGAATGGCTTTCTATCTGCAATAAACTTTCTATAAAATGGGGCGTTAATTACATACATAGAAAAGATCTTCTTTCCTATGAAGATAATTCAGGCACATGGGACTATGGATATCAACGGATAATTTCAGGGCTTGTTTTTGATGACAGAGAAGAGGAGCTTTCTTTGCCAAGTGGCATAAAGATATTGCCATATACCCTTCAAAGTAGCAGCGAAGAAAAAAAAATATCAACTATGTTTGCTGTTGTGGAATCTCTTTATAACGATCTTTACAATATAAAAAAAGCAAGGATGCAGCTTTCAGAATGGGGTTCTCATTTTGAAAAAATAATGGACAAATATCTTAAACCTGTAAAGGGGACAGAGGATGAAAAAAGCAGGAATTATCTTAAAGATATTTTCAGAAAGATTAATAATTTAAAATCAGCAACTCTTGTCTCTTCCGGAAATATTGAAAATTCCGAAGAAGTTTTTATGGTTGAATTTCCTGTTTTTAAAGCGCTTCTTGATGAGTATTCAAAAGCAGGAGGGCATTATAAGGGACGTTATCTATCGGAAGGGATTTGTTTTTCGTCAATCAAGCCTCTTAGGGCGATCCCATTTTCAGTGATTTTTATGATAGGGATGGATATGGATGTTTTTCCCGGCAAAGAAAAACCATTAAGTTATGACCTTAGAAATGTTACGAAAAAAAATATAGATCTCTCAAAACAGAACAGTGATTCTTTTGCTTTTCTTGAAACAATATTGTCCACAGGGGAATTCCTGGGTATATCATATAACGGAACAGATCCGGTAACTGGAGAAGCAAGAGAACCTTCTGTTGTTGTTTCCGATATTAGTGATATTATTGGGAAACAAATTGTTAAAGAGATAACTACTTCTCATCCCCTTTTTCCATATAATCCTGCTTATTATATGAAAGATTCAAAATATGGCATCTCTTATGATAAAAATAATTATGAACCTGCTATTTCTTTTTTAAAGGATAGGAAAAAAGAGCCTTTTTCCCCTGTGTTTGGAAAAAATATTTATGGATCCGAAAACTCTCTATATCCAACAGCAATAAGAGATGTTGTTATGTTTTTAAAAACCCCTTTAAGTTATTTTCTTAAAAATGAGCTTTCTATCCCTGAAAATTCTCTTGAACTTAAAGAAAATGATGTTCTGGAAAATTTAGAGATTGATTATCTGGAGCAGTTTAATGTTATTCGGGAATTGGGAAAACTAACAGAAGAATTTGATCGCGATTCTTTTATTGACTCAATTTATAAAAGAAAAATACTTGAAAGCAAGGTAGCTGATATCCCTGTTGTAAAAAAAGAATATGAAATGTTTAAAATAGAATTATCAGAAATATATAATAATTTAAAAGAGCAGGGATATTTTAAATCCAATGTAGTTGATGTAAATTTCGGGAACAATTATGCTTCAAGTGATCAGTTAATATCATTCACACATCCTGTTTTATTTGATGGCAAATTAGGAAAGCTTGAAATAAGCGGACTTATAAAAGGAATAAGGCTGGGAAAAGAAAAAGAACGTGTTGATTTTCATGCAATAATCAATGGAAAAAATTCTTTAAAAAATATTGTTCCTCATTTTCTTTACTATCTGCTGTTAAAATTATATGAGAATAATTTCCCAAAAGAGACTTCCAGATGTAATTCATATACAATTTATGATAATTCAGGCAAAAAGATTTTTACATTTTCAGATTCTGCAGGTGATAACTCATTATGTTGTAAGATTACTAAGCATTCTTTGAAAAAAGAAACAGGATCAGAGGAGAGCATGTTGATAGATTTAAAAGATTCAGCAGCCTCTATTGCAGATGCATATATCTCAAATCTTTTAACGCCTTATGTCGTAGATATAAAGTGCATAGAATCAGGCGTAGAACTTTTAAAAAAAGGAAAAACAATTGATGAAGCAATTTCTGGAATGAATAAATATTACGATAGGATAAATTTTGATGATGATAAATATCTTAAAGGGTTTAGCTCATTTTCTCCAAGATTTGATGATGAGGCTTTCAGAAACCTTATGGAAAAAATATATTTTCATCTAGTGTTTTAAAATTAGGAAGAATATCGGAAAGTAGGTATGGAAGAGTTTGAAATAAGTTCGGCAAATCTTGATAAAAATATGGTTATAAAAGCCTCTGCAGGAACAGGAAAAACATATAGCCTTGAGCATCTTGTTATCCGTTATATAGTTGACAAAGGGTGTGATATTTCTGAAATCCTTGTAGTAACTTTTACAAATAAGGCAGCATTTGAACTTGAAAACAGAATAAGAACTCTTTTGAAAAAAAAAGCTCTTGAAGTCAATTCAGTAAGCAATAAAGTATATGCAAAAAGGATAAAGGAGGCTTTTTCCCGTTTTTCAGAATCTCAAATTTATACGATACATGGTTTTTGTAAAAATTGTCTTCATAATTTTCCTTTTGAGAGTGGAGTACCTTTTAGGACTTCAGTAATGACTTCAGAAGATATTTATACAGAAGCCATCCATGATTTTTTAAGAACAGCAGAAAACAGCGAGCTTTCGGATTTTTATTTAAGTTTTAGAAAAAAATATAAAAATATTTCAGAAATAGTTAAATTATTTATTTCTATAATCAATGACCGTTATATTCTTGAAAAAAACGAAATAATACCTGATCAATCTTTTATTGATAAAACAGAAAAATATTGTTATGACTTTTTATCCGGTAAAGGGAAATTA
This sequence comes from Spirochaetaceae bacterium, assembly GCA_009783755.1. Taxonomy (GTDB): domain Bacteria; phylum Spirochaetota; class Spirochaetia; order CADAEX01; family CADAEX01; genus WQTU01. The sequence continues at coordinate 10,376 of WRCW01000017.1, read as the reverse complement.
TATACTGCAATAAAAAAACTCTCTGATTGCGACCCTTCTCCCCATGCAATGAAAGATATTTCCAAAAAAATGAAACTGGGATTACGTGATAATACATTTGAAGTCCTTTCAAAGCTATTGAAACTTATTTTAAAAGCAAAAACTGTTGGCGAAGTTTTTTCTGATGATTTTCTTGTTGATGCAGATAGATTAAGAAAGTATTCTTTTGATTATATATCAGAAAATAAAGATACACCAATTCTTAATCCAAACGAATTATCCTTAACCAAAATAATATCAGATATTTTTAATGAATTGGAAATATTTAAAGATAACTCAAGTGATGAAGATAGTAATAATTATATTTATCATAATATAGCCTCTTATATTTTTATTAAAAAAGCATCTCTTAGAATAATAGAATTTGCGCAGCAGAAAAAGAAAAAAGCAGCAATATATGACTTTGATGATCTGGTTGAACTTACAAGAAATGCAGTAACAGCAAATAATGGCAATTCGCCATTGGCAAATGAACTTAGAAGAAAATATAAGATAGTTCTTATCGATGAATTTCAGGATACTGATATTTCACAGTGGGAAATATTTAGTACGATTTTCAGAGGGGAACAACATAAAATTGTACTAATAGGAGATCCCAAGCAGTCAATATACAGGTTCCGTGGAGGAGATCTTGAGATCTATCTTAAAGCTGTAAATAATCTTGCAAATGCATCTACTTACGAACTTGCAACATGTTACAGGTCTACAAGCAACATAGTTAAAGGCATTAACGATATTTTCAGCAAAGTTTTCCTGAACTCATCCAGCGGTGGGGGTGAAATTAAATATTTAAATGTTAGAAGCTATGAAGATAATCCTGGAATAAAAACAGATCAAGGCGATGTTTCAAAAAACTCTTCTATAGAAGGAAATAAAAGTATTGTTGAATTTATCGCGATTGAAAATGAATCAGATGAAAAATCAAAAAAAGAAGTAGAGCCATTGATTGAAAATATTTATGGCAATGAAATAAGAAAACTTCTTGAGCAGGGAATGTCCCCTTCTTCAATAGCAATACTTATGGAAACAAACAGTAGTTGCATAAGAATGCTTAACCATCTTAAAAGACTTGGAATCCCTGCAATTTACGAAGGGAAACTTAATATTTTTGATTCACACGAAGCTTATCAGTTTATTGATTTGCTCTATGCTCTCTCTTCTCCAAATAATATGGCTATTGTACGCAAGTCACTTTTTTCTGAGTTTTTTGCCATCTCTGCGGAAGATATAATTAGAATTGAAAATAGCTTTAATATGGATAACATTGCAGAGAAATTTGCAATCTGGAGCGAAAAAACAGCTAATGGTAAATTTTATGAAGTTATGGATGAGATATTTTATAAAAATAATCCTATTTTAGTTGTTGCATCATTGTCCAATGAAGATATTAAAAAACCATACATTGCAAGGACTCTTGAAAAACTTGGCGGCAGAGGAAAGGTTGCCAATGTCATGCATATATTCGAAATGCTTATTAAAAAGAACATGAAGGAAAAGCAGGATGCTGCTTCTCTTTTACGTTATATGATATCCGCAATGAAAGGATATGAAAATATTGAAGAAAAAATCGTAAGGCTTGAAAATGAACCTGACTGTGTAAAAATTATAACAATACACGTTAGTAAGGGGAGAGAATTCCCTGTTGTGTTTTTTTCCGGCGGACTTGGTAAATCAGAACCCAAGCCTTCCAGAGATAATTATTATGAATTTGTTGAAAAAGGGAAAAGATATATAGATTTTTCCAAGAGCAGTTTTGCCAGAAAGAAAGAAATTTATGAACTTTGGGAAGAGAAGAAAAGGCTTTATTATGTTGCAATGACAAGAGCTTCAAAAAAATTATATATACCTATTATAAAAAATCCTCCTGGTACAGATCTTGTAAGTTTTTATGCATCATTAGTATTTGACAAACTATCAAAAGAGATGGAAAAAACCGGAGTGGATTTATCCATACCTGTAAATACACAAAAAAAAGATTTGCCAAAGGATATGAAAGTAACAGAATACAAGGAAATATTACACAACAAAATATTTGAGCTTATAAAAGATTTTTGCAATGGTAAACAATATTTTAAATTTAATAATATTAAAAGCAGCGATATTCTCTATAACAGCGAGATGTGCGAAGGACAGTCTGATTCAGAAGCTTTGATGGATTCTGTGTTGACCTCAGCTTTAGTCATGACAGGCTCCGGCAATATCAAACAGTCTGATCAAGCAACTTTAGGGAATTCTGTTTTGCAACAGAATGACACACTCTCATTGCTTTCGTGCCCTGAACCTTCATATAAAAAAGATGATGCCCAAAAAGGGTTTTGGCTCTACAGTTACACAACATTTGTAAAAAATAAAACACACATTGCTCTCCATAGTGCAGGAATAAGAAATCTTGAAAACCCGGAAAAAGAGAATGAAGAAGCAGATGATACTATTTCAAGCGAAGATAATATTGGTATAAAAGGGGTAGATTTTGGAAATATAATGCATAAACTACTTGAGACAGCTTCCTATCCCAAAGTGATGCAACATAAAGATATAGATTCTGCTGTAAAAGATGAAGAACTTCTTAATTTTGCAGAAAACTGTGCAAGAGGATTTACAAACTCTTATCTTGCATATAAATCACGCGAATATGTTATTAAACTTCTATATAAAACACTTACTACTCCTATAAATGTTGGAGGATCGCTTATAAGGATCGGAGATATACCTGAATCTGACAGAAAGCATGAGATTGATTTTATTTTTAAAATAAAACATGGAAAAATAGATATAGGGAAAGAGTTGAGTGGTTTTGATTTAAAGGATGGTTTTATTAAAGGATTCATTGATATGATTTTTCGCTTTAATGGATCCTATTATATCGTGGACTGGAAAACGAATTATCTTGGCTCTTCATTAAACGATTATGATCAGATAAATCTTGAAAAAGCAATGATCAGCAATAATTATAAAATACAGATATATCTTTATTCAATTGCGCTTGATATGATGATCACATCTGAAAACAATAATGGTTTTACAACAAGTTCGGATAACGCAGAAGTACCATGTGTTAACAAGCCTGCCATAGGGGGGTACTTTTATCTTTTTCTGCGAGGACTCTCCGGAAAAGGAGTAAAGGTAAAGGACGCAGATGAAAAGAACAATATCCTTTATCCTGGAATTTATTTTAGTTCTCCTGATTATGATGCTATAAATAATTTTAAAAAAACATTTTTAGAATAGGAGTTGCTGTTGCAAAGGGAAAATTCTTTTTTTGACAAATATATTAATCATGGGATTGCCCCGGTAAATATTATACTTGCAGGATTTATTTGCACGCAATATGGAAAAAAAGAAGATACTACTCTTTTTTATTTTATAATAGCGCTATCTCTCCTTTTTGACAAAGGACATATTAGGGTTTCTATTGATGAAATTACAAGTGAACTGGAAATAGCTAAATTATCAGCAATAGATGATATTGAAAAAGAATTGTATTCTCTTATTGCAAAGGAGATATCAGATCCAATAAAAATAATAAAAGATAATCCCAGTATATTTTTACCTGTTGAAAAACTTGAAAAGATTGAAAATGGTAATCCTCAAGAAAATGATCCTCAAAATAGAGCCCCATATCTTTTGCTTGATGAAGGAAAACAAATTGCCACAGAAAAACTTTATTTTAGAGAAAAAAGATTTACAGATAATTTTTTAAATTATCTTAAATCCGCGAGTAAGCAAAAAGAAACCAAAGTATTAAATAAAAAAGATATACTTTCTAAAGTTACTTCTTTTGAAAAGTCCAACAATATTGCTCTTGAAGAAAAACAAAAAGAAGCTGTAATAAAATCATTTGCTGAAAAATATATGATAATTGCAGGAGGACCAGGTACAGGGAAAACAACTGTAATTAAGGCTATTATAGAAACCCATCTTTTAATTGATCCCTCTTTATCCGGAATGATTGCAGTGGCAGCACCAACAGGAAAAGCAGCGCGAAGGCTTGAAACAGTGCTTGGAAATCTTGTTGTTGATGGAAAAGTAAAGAAACCAAAGACAATGCATACTCTTTTAAATCTTGGTTACAATGAAAGAGATCCATTTTCACTTCTTCCATATAGAATGATCATTATAGATGAATCATCAATGCTTGACCTTAAAATGATGCAGGAACTTATGACAATGCTTCATGGCAACTGTTCTCTGATAATGGTTGGGGATCCTCAGCAGCTTCCGGCAGTAGGGAGTGGAACGCTTTTTTCCGATATAACAGATGATATTGAAAATAGCTCTCATATGCTTAACCAACACTATGTTATTCTTGAAAGAGTAAAAAGATCACAGGGAGCAATTCTCGAATTTTCGGAAAATATAAGAAAAGGTATTTTTAAAAAAGAAGATTTAAAAAATGATGATAATATCAAACTCCTATCTCCTGATTTTGATATTATTTATTCCTATGCAAAAGAAAAATATAAAATACTTTTATCTTGTGCAAAAGAAGGAAACCCGGAAAAGATGCTTGATGCTCTCTCATCTTTTGTTCTTCTTGCTCCATACAATTATGGATTGCTTGGTGTAAAAAACTTGAATAATAAACTTGCAAGTTATTTTTCCGATGGAAAGAAATATTATTTCCAGGGATTACCGATTATTATAACAAAGAATGATTATGATAATGGACTCTATAATGGCGACAGGGGAGTTATAATTTATGAGGATTCCATTTATTACGCAATATTTAAAAATGCAGACGAAGGGATAAAAAAAATATCCTCATCAATTTTAAAAGAATGGGAAATATCTTATGTGCAGACTGTTTATAAAAGTCAGGGTAATGAATATGATTCAATAGCTGTTGCAATAGCAACAGAAGCAGATCAGATAAAAGCAGTTACAAGGGAAGTGCTTTATACAGCAGTCACGAGAGCAAAAAAAGAAATTGTGATTTTTGGCGAGGAAAATGCAATAAAAGAAATACTTAAAAGAAAAGTTACCAGAAATTCAGGAATAAAAAAAGTAATGCTTGATCTTGAAAAATAATATTATTGCCTGATGCAATAAGAATGACAGACAATATCCAAGGAGAAGTGCATTGTGATTAAAAAAGTAAATTTAAAAGAACAGGTTAATTCCATTGCGGAATTATTTTTATATCACAAGGTTGGACAATTAAATAACCACATGCTCAATGTTTTACAAGCTGAAAATAGAGTATTGGATTTTCATATTCATAATCAATCAGATGAAATGTTTTATTGCATTGAAGGGGAGTTTGACATTGAATTTGAAGATGGTGTGACACACCTGTGCGAAGGTGATTTTATTATTGTTCCTAAAGGAACCTTACATCGTCCTGTATGTAAAGATCTTGTTAAATGTCTTCTTATAGAAATGGAAGGAACTCTTGCAAAAGATAATACTGGTGGAACATATAAGGGTTAATTTAAACATCAATGATCATGCTGTTAGTAATTGTAGAGTTGTAAATCAACATATATCAAGAAAAATATTGTAAATATATTTTTGCAGAGGCTGACACTTCGCATAACAAAAGGTATCTATACATCACTTGGTTAGTATACACAAACATTACGTATTTGTAATGTTATACGAAATTCATAATATTACTATGAGATATAATAATAAAAAATAATTGACATAAAATAATACATTTTATATTCTCTATATAGAACCTAAATTAAAAAATATTTAGGAGAAAACGCTCTGGTAATTTTATGGAGAAAAGTATGGCTACAATAGCGGAAAAAGCAGCTGAAACATTTAAATCAGGATTTAATTGTGCACAGGCAGTTTTATCATCACATTCTGTTGAATATGGAATAGATACAACAACTGCAAAAAAAGTTGCAGGGGCTTTTGGTGGAGGAATGGCCAATAATGGAGAAATATGCGGAGCTGTAACAGGAGCTTTTATGCTTATCGGTTTAAAGCATGGAAAATGTATTGAAGACGATAATGATTCAAAAGCAAAAACTTATAAATTAACAAATACCTATATACAAAAATTTAAAAAAGAATTTGGGTCAATAAAGTGTAAAGAATTAATAAAATATGATTTAAGTATCGAAGAAGAAGCAGCAAAAGCAAGAGCAACGGATCTGTTTAAAACATTTTGTCCAATGCTTGTAAAAAGATCTGTTGAGTTGGTTGAAGAGATTTTGGAAATCGGTTAAGAAATATTATAGAGAAGATATGGCAATAGAAATACCAGGATTAGATGTAAATAGCGGACTTGATTTATGTGACGGTGATTTGAACATTTATCTGCGTATTCTTCGAAGCTATGTTTCTGATATGCGCTCAACCATGGATAAGATTCAAAATGTTTCAGAACAAACATTGCAGGATTATGCAGTTAGTGTACATGGAATAAAAAGCACGAGCGAAGCTGTGGGTGCAGAAGAATTAAGAAAAACAGCAAAAGAGTTGGAAAAAATGGCCAAAAGCAATGATTTAGCCGGAGTATTGGCAAAGAACAATGACTTTCTAAAATATGCAGAGAATTTAATAGAGGGTATAGAGTTGTTTTTGGAACAACATAGCGCCGAAGGAGAATCACGGCGCTAATGTCTTAGCTACTCTTTCCATACTTTGTTAAATTTTAACTTTACTTAATATCTTTTCTATTTTCTCCAATAGTTCGCTCTTTTTACAAGGTTTCTTTATGTAATCAACAGCTCCCAATTCCTTTGCACGCTTCATATCATCAGGATCATCCGAAGATGTAAAAATTGCTATTGGAACATTGTGCAAATTGCTAAGTCCTCTTATTCTATTGTATGTACTCCATCCATCAATTTCCGGCATCATTAAATCCAATAAAATAAAATCCAGAGTAAGTCCCTGGTAAAGAAGCTTTAAAGCTTCTTTACATGATTTAACAGTAACAACATCATAGACTTCCTCTAAGAAGCCTTTAGTTATTTCCAGATGGGTTTTATCATCATCTATTGCCAATATTTTTTGTTTCTCTGACCCAGTTGAAATCTTGAATTTTTCTGTTTCATTCTTAAGATCTTCAAAGTTCTTATTATTTTCCGAGCTCATTTCAGCTACAAGAGTTACTGCGTTCTTTATTTCTTTGAGGGCGCCATTCACTATTTCATTCATGTTTGCCAGTGCTTCATTGCTGATCTTAATAAACTCATCTGTTTCCCTGACCAAATCATTGCCTGATCGGTACATATTCTCGGAACCTGTTTGGACAGAAACAGTTATTTCCTTAAGACGTGCTATTGAAACCAATATTTGCTTTCCTCCAGTTTCCTGCTCTTCCATTGCTTTCCGTATATTTAATTCATGTTCAGATACTGTTTTTACACCTGTATCTATGGCTCCAAAACGGGCAAGTACTTCATCGGAGGATTTAGTTATGCTATCTATAGAAGTTTTTATCTTTTTTAACATATTTGCAGTTGTTTTGGATTGCTGAGCCGATGACTCTGCGAGTTTTCGGATTTCATTAGCTACTACTGCAAATCCCTTTCCAGCTTCTCCTGCATGTGCAGCTTCAATAGCAGCATTCATGGAAAGGAGGTTTGTCTGGCTTGCGATATTATCCATTACAGAGTTGATTTCCAGCAACCCTTCAGAATCCCGAGCAATTTCCTGCATTTTTTGTACAACATCCTGTAGCGATATTCTTCCATGTTCAGATGCCATTGCAAGGGTTTCTACATGCTTACTGTTTGCTACCAGTGTTTGACTTACTGAATGGATATTTGCTGTCATCTCTTCAATAGCGGAAGATGATGTGTTTACACTGTCAGTTTGCTCATCAATCAATTTATTCTGAAAGCTGATACTATTTTTAATAGCCTCCAATGCTTTGTTTACCTCAATTGATCCTTTTTTCTGTTTAGATTCCAGGTCCTTTATAGTTTCAAAATTAGAAGAAATCTCATCAACTGCTTCCGAAGTCTTTTCCATATTAACTGATAACTCATAGCCTGTATTAGTAAGCGCATTGACTTTGTTTTTTATTGTACCTACCAGTTCTTTGATATTATCCAGAGTTGCATTAAAATAGAGTGCTAAATCTGCAATTTCATCTTTACTGGCAATTGCAATACGCTTGGTCAGGTCTCCTTCTCCCTCAGCTAATTCTTTAAGCATTTTGGTTACAGTCTGTATTGGTCTTAGTAATATATAACCAAGGCTGAATATATTTGCACAAATTAAAGAGACTAAACTAGTGACCGCAATAATTATTATTGTGACAATCTTTTTTGAAACATTATTTGAAATTATCTGATTTACTGCAGTCATTTCTATACCAATAAATAAAATGCCGATAATATCCTTTTGGTCTGCCGAGAAAATTGGTTTGTATTCGGTAATAAAATCACGGCCTAAAATTACAGCAGTTCCGGCATAAGCCTTACCAGCCTGTATAAAAGGATATGCAGCACTATTTGCTCCCAGAAAGGTGTCTACTGCCCGTTTTCCGGAACTGTCAACAATGCTGGTACTTATACGGCGGTAATCATTATTTTCCCGGATAAAAATAGTTGCTTCCACTCCCAGGTCTGAGCTTAAAAAATCAATAACACTATACTGATGTTTAAGAGATTTTTCATTTGTTCCAATCAGGTCTCCATTTATCATGCGCAATTGTCCATACTCCTGAAAAAATCTATCTTCAAAATGTTTTAAGTCACTAGTAAGTTTATTTAATCCCATGAGGTCAGCGGTTTCGCGGCTAGATTCTTGCAGAGATTTGATGCTAAAGATAGAAAATACTACTATTACGAGGAGTATAAAAATTGTGGATATACTCGACAATTTGACGAGTAACCCTATTCGCCTTTTCTTAACACCCAAAATATGCCTCCTTTTTTCTTGAATTCCATATACAAGAAAAACATCAATATAAAGCTAATAATATCATGAAATATATTTTTATTGTTAACAAGTTTTTAAATTTAGAGGAAAAGAGGTGAAAATGAGGCGTTTATCCTTTTACCTGATTGTTTTTTAACCAGAAAAACCAATGAATGGCAGGTTGACAGTTAAATAATAGAAAAAGACACCTGATTTGCATAAAAATTATAAATATGACTATGATGTGCTTTCATCTCCGCGAGCCATAAGTGTAACACCAGTTCTAACAATTTCCAGTATGCCGTAAGGTTCAAATGTTTTTTTAATTGCATCAATTTTATCAGGTGGCCCGCTTATTTCAAAAGACATTGTTTTATCCCCTATATCAACAGTAAATCCATTGCATGCAGTTATAAGCATGATAAGATCAGATCTTGTATCAGGAACACAGCTTATTTTAACTAATGCGAGTTCTCTTTTTATTATGCTCTTGTCTGTATTATCAATGGCATGTACAACATCGATCAGTTTATTGAGCTGTTTTATAATCTGAAGAAGTGTTTTTTTATCTCCTGTTGCAGTTATTGTCATTCTTGAAAATTCAGGGCTGTTCGCTTCTGAAACAACAAGGCTATCTATGTTATAACCTCTTCTTGAAAAGACAAGTGCTATTCTTATAAGAACTCCGGGTTTATTGCTTACAAGCAGACTTATTGTATGTTTTCTTATCTCTTCCATAGGTATCATACGCCTCCAGTGGCTGGTTTATTGGATTTCTTTTTTGGCGGTTCAAGTATCATGTCGCTAAGAGTCGCTCCTGCAGGAACCATAGGGTAAACATTGTCTTCTTTTTCTACTTCGATATCGATCAAACAAGGACCTTCATTATATTTTAATGCTTCGCTTAAAATCTTTCTGACATCAGAACTTCTTTTTATAAAAAACCCTTTGATTCCATAGCTCTTTGCAATTTGCACAAAATTGGGATTCCCTTCAAGATCTACTCCTGATAGCCTGTTGTCATAAAATATATTCTGCCACTGCCTTACCATTCCAAGAAATTTATTATTTATAACAATTATTTTGATAGGTAATTTATTTATTGCTGCGGTCGCAAGTTCGCTCATTGTCATCTGGAACCCTCCATCACCTACAACAGCAATAACTTGCTTCTCTGGTACCCCTATCTGCGCTCCAATAGCTGATGGAAGTCCAAATCCCATTGTTCCGGCTCCACCGGAAGAGATCCACTGATTTGGAAAAGATGTTTTATAAAACTGTGCTGTCCACATCTGGTGCTGGCCTACATCTGTTGCAATAATTGACTTTCCTTCAGTAAGCTTATAAAGCTCATCCAATACATGTTGTACTTTAAGCTTTCCTTCTTTTTTATATTTAAGAGGAAATTGTTTTTTTAATCTGGTAACAAATTTTACCCAATCTTCTGTGTTCCCTTTTTTTGCAATAGCATTAATTGCTTCAACAACTTTTTTTGCATCTGCTGC